>CAZAMT010000355.1:0-4113 GCA_964486145.1 uncultured Bacteroidales bacterium | reverse complement strand
ATGCAACATTTTCTATGTCCCCGATTCACGGGGTAAACAGGGGTTATCCGCCTAAACGGAAAAGCGCTACTTCACTTCGTTCGTACCGCTCAACTTAGGTTTAAGTTTGGTAGCCGAAGTAATTTCACAAAAACTTTTTCCGTAAAGCCTCCACTTGCTCTTTGTTTATCGGTACCATATCCCCAAGCGGAACACCCATGATCAGAGATTTGGCGCTAAATTCGGCAACTTCCAGGCGGTCAAAGGTATGCAGCAGAGCATCGCCGGTAACAAGAATGGAATCGTTTTCAATGATGATGGCAGGTGTCCCTTTTTTTATGAGTTCAACGATGGTAGTCCTGCCTTTAAAATGCGATCCAAACGGCACATTCGGTACATCCTGCAGAAAAATCCAACTCTCAGGAATGGTGCGGACTTCAAATTTTTCACCAGTTACACCAAAAGCCATTACATTGGGAGATTGCGTAAGAATAATTGAATTTACATTCGGATTGTGCTTATAGATTTCCTGGTGCAACCAAACGGAACGACTGGGAATTTTTCCGGGTTCACGCTTACCATCTTTAATCTGGACAACATCTTCGCGCCTGATATCCCATCGCAGGACATTGGTCGGGGTTATAAGAAAATCATTATCGCGCCACCGCACTGAAACCGTTCCGTAAGAACTAATCATCAATCCTTGTTCACACGCCCGTTGAACAATTTTCACGATTGCTTCCCTTTTTTCGCGTTCATCGGAGGGATAAGTCACATTTTCAATTTCAGGCTGCAAGACGGGTATTTGTGATTCAAAATTTTCAATATCATCATCTGAAAGATATTTTGGTTCGCCAATGGTTTTGCCGTTGATGATTGTCCTGGCGCAGAGTTCCAGGGTCTCAAAACGTTGAAAAGCATCTCTCAGATCGGTTCCTCCCACAACTGTTCCATGGTTTTCCATGATGACTGCGTTAAAATCTTTTTTAAATACATCAGCGATGCTCTGCCCCAGTTCTTCGCTTCCGGGTAAAGCATACGAAGCATAACCAATTGGTCCGCATATATTTTTTGCCTGGGGAATAATATTGGTATCAGGTATGGCACGCACAATGCTAAATGAAACCAATGCCGGTGGATGGGCATGGACAATGGCTTTAATATCAGGCCTGCGGTTGTAAATTGCGCGGTGAAAAGGATATTCGGAGGATGGTTTATGCCTGCCAATAATTTCACCACTTTTTTTAACACACATGATATCACTTGGCCGCAGTGAACCTTTGTCCTGTGCGGCGGGAGTTACCCAGATGTCACCATTTTCATCACAAATGGAAATATTACCACCTGAAGTCGTTGTCAATCCCCGGTTGTATATTCTTCGGATAGCCAGGGTAATTTGGTCACGGGGATGCATAAATTTAGGATCGATGATGTTCATGTTGTGTAATGCGTTAAGGTTATAATTTCCTCGAATATTACCATAAATGCACAAAAATTAAAAATAAAACAGATAATAGAGCTATTGAAAATTGATATTTGTTGTATATTTCACAAAGACACGACGTTGCCAGGGCACAAAACAGCAATGTAAAGCTAAGCCGGATTTAAATTCCGGCGTGCTTTTTAGTTTGTTCGATTTATCTTGATACCCACGTGCAATATTTAAAAAGCCAGGCTGGATTTGCATTTCAACGTGTTATTTTTAATCCGCACACCTACCTTTTAGACAATACATCCTTTTCATATTGCTGAATTTCACCAATATAATCGTAGCCGGAAGGAACACCATGCTTTTCACAATAGAAATCCCAAACAGCACCAAAAGGCATGGATTTAGATTCTTCGAGCAGGGCAAGCCGTTCAAACAACTGACCATTGTTTTCATAATCACGCAATTGCTTTATCGGGCTCAGCAATGCCAGCAGAATACCTTTTTGAGCAGCCCGTGTTCCCGTGACATATGCACCAATACGGTTAATACTGGCATCGAAGAAGTCAAGCCCTACATTTACTTTGTTGAATTTATCAGCCCATACAATCTCTTCAAATAATGCTTTTACATCATCATTGAGTGTAACCACATGGTCGCTGTCCCACCGGATAGGACGGGTTACATGGAACATCAGTTCAGGAATAAACTGAAATACAGCAGAAACTTTATCAGAAACCTGTTCCGTGGGGTGGAAGTGTCCGATATCAAGGCACAGCATCATTTCGCGATCGATGGCATATCCAAGATAAAACTCGTGGGAACCAACGGTAAAGGCTTCAACACCAATTCCAAATAATTTCGCTTCAACTGCATCGGCCATCAAGGAGGGATCAATGTCTTTTGCCATAATTTCGTCGAGGGATTGTTTTAATAATTCCCGATGTTTGTAGCGGTTTACGGTCACATCTTTTGAGCCATCGGGAATCCAGATGTTGTGAATGCAACGGCTACCCAGTTCTTTTCCTAAATAAGCAGAAATGTCGCGACAGCGCTTCACATGCTCAATCCAGAAATCACGAATGGATTTATCCAGATCGGAGATGGTAAAACCCGAATCTGCTTTTGGGTGAGAGAATAAGGTACAGTTAAAATCTATTCCGATGCCCAGTTTTTTCGCCCATTCAGCCCATGTTTCGAAATGCCTGGGTTCTATTTCATCCCTGTCGGCTTTTCCCGACCGGAAATCCCCGTACATGGCATGCATGTTAAATCGTTGTTTTCCGGGAAGGAGTGCCATTGACTTTTCAATATCAGCCATTACCTCTTCAATGGTCCGTGCTTTGCCCGGGTAGTTTCCGGTTGCCTGAATACCCCCGCCGGAAAGACCTGCATCCGGGTTTTCAAAACCGCTAACATCATCGGTCTGCCAACAATGCAGACTTATAGCAATATTGTCCATCAAATGAAGAACTTTGTCCGTATCGATGCCCAAACCTGCATATTGTTCTTTTGCAAGTTCATAAGCTTTTTGGGTAGTTTCTTTTTTTGTCATACTTTTTAAGTTTATTTATACGTTATATGTCGCAATTAATATATATCCTCAGGTTATTGTAGATTCACAACAAATGTTGACAAAATCAGAATCACAATTCCGATGATCAGGATTACCATGGTTTTCGTTCCTGTTCCTTTCCATTCTTTAAGAACCAACCCCCAGATATTGCTAAACGAAATGTTTAGTGACATCAGGATACTCCATCCGTAGACAGACATTTCGGGTGGTAACTGACTTTTACCCATTCCAAAAAAATGAAATTGCATGAACCAAAGGAATCCGGCCAGAAACGTAAAAAACAGGTTGTTGAAGAATATTCCGGGCGATACAGACAAATAATCACGCCACGAACCCCTTTTGATGTTCAGGAATATGCAATAAACAAAGTTGGTGATAAATCCACCGATCAATACAAAGATTAAGGTAGGGTTGCTGGTATAAAGTTCGTTGGTGCCATATTGCCTGGCTACTTCGTTAATTGCTTCTCCTGCCTCAAGACCATAGTTGAAACTTGCACTCATAACACCGGCAAGAATGGCTATCAACAGTCCTTTTTTAAGGGCAAACTCTTTTACAGCTTTTCTCCGTTCTTCCTCAGTAAGCTGTTTGTCTTTAAGAACCCCGGCATAACCAATCACTGCAATACCTGCCAGGGCAACACCTACACCTACTACAGTCAGGATACCCGCGGTTGTGGCGAACATGTTTTCACCGGCAACAATGGGTGGTATCAATGTTCCGAATGCTGCTGTAAGTCCCAGCGCAATACTCTGGCCCAGCGCAACGCCGAGGTAACGCAGGGTTAGACCAAATGTTAAGCCTCCTACACCCCACAAAGCTCCGAAAAAGATAGCCAGCCCTTTTGCTCTTGCTGGTGCATCCGCTAAAATGTCCAGTAAAGTGCCTTCGGGTACAGTTAAATACGCAAATAACCATGGGGCAATGAGCCAGGCAGCAACACCCTGAACGATCCAATAGGATTCCCATTCCCATTTTTTTACTTTTTTAAACGGAACATAAAAACTTGCAGCTCCGATGCTCCCGATTGCTATCAAAGCAATACCCAGTAATGGATTCATTTTGTTTAGTTTTAGTTTATTTAAACGATTTCTATTTTAGCCTTATTAATTAACTTTGTTGAACTTCC
>CAZAMT010000354.1:0-4144 GCA_964486145.1 uncultured Bacteroidales bacterium | reverse complement strand
GCTTGCTCCGATTTGTCGGAGGTCTGTTTCATCTTCGTATTCTTTTTATTTTCTAAAATCGTATCCCAGGCTCAAACCAGTGATCCAAATAACTGCTCCGTCAGTATACAACTGAAAGTTGCATTTCAAGCCTATAGCAACATGCTCACCTATGTTTTCAAAATATCCGAATCCAACATACCATCCCAGAGCCATACCTTTATAATACACGAAATCATCAAAATCAACATATTCTGTTTTTTCAACCCAGATTCCTTCCTCATTCTGCCTGGTCGAAGTCATAATACTTGCACCACTTATACCTGTGTCAGCAAAATAACGTATACCCCCTCCCCCAGACAGAAATACAGCCCGCTTTTTCATTTTGAAGGGTGAAATATTAAAACCTGCATCCAGCATAAGACCGTTTTGCTGATCAATTAAACTGAATGAATTTAAATCATTTACACTGATGAGGTAAAATGACAATTTGCTCTGGAAACTGATTCTCTTTGTAAGGGTTTGCATATATTCATTATAAATGCCTGTACCAAAAACATCACCACTACCTGAAAAAGATGGTCCTGCTCCAAAACTGATAATTCTGTGTTTAACATCTGGTTGCGCAAATGTCATTAGCGGTATCCACAACAGAATAATTCCAGTCACTATTTTTCTCATAGATCATTAATTTACATTGGTTGGATTAAAAGACATTCCCAGAAGAATTTTAGCACCTCCGGTAAAACTGTTATCATGTAACAAATAGCCCGTATAAATACGTGCATCAATATAAAATAATCGGGTTAACCGTTTTTGAAATCCGCCGGTTAAGAAGAAATCAGGAGAAAATTCCAAATATGAATTTTTCGAAGTTCCATTTATCTCATGGCTTTCTCTTAGAATCATATATTGAAATATATTTTCAGTGGAGAAAGAAAAATAGATTCCATTCACATTGTCCCCTGATATACCCTCATTTATTCTTCTTTTCATGCCCGGATAATATCTTGCTGACAACCCAATACCAGAAACGACAACCGATTGATTGTTATCAAATCCAAATAAGGTTTCAACGTTGAATTCCCTTACAACAGAAAATTGTTTTCCGATTTTCGACTCATAAGCTGCCTGAAAGAAGAATGTTCCAAATTGATAGGCACCACCTGGTATGAACGGAAATAAGCCAAATTTCACCAACGATCTATCCTCTTTCAGATTGATATCAAGATACCTGTACTTTGATTTATAATAGTAATCAGAAGTATCTATTTGCTCTTCGTACATCAGAACATTGTTCGTATCCACCTGGCCATGTAAAAGCGAAACTGTGCACAGAATCCCAATAAAAAATACGGTATTAAACTTATTTTTCATGAATGGTTATTTGATTATATGTAGTTGATATTTGTATTTTATAATTTTCCCGTATATCGGGAAACTTCAGTTCAGATACATTATCTGATGTGGTAACTTTTCCCTGCATTTTTCCCCATTTTATATTTCCGTAGCTTGTTCGAAGATACATTGAAAAGTCCGGATCGCTGGCAAGGTAAACATCAATTGTTGTGCGTGTTGTATTGAAATTCATAAATTTGGCGTTCTCCACATTGTGTAAATGGATGCTTCCAAAATCATTACGATAATCAATACTGCCAGTATGTTGATGAACATGTAGCTTTGTTTTTTCAGAATTACCTGTCAGGTTTACCAGGTTTTTCATAAGGGTTATTTCACCGTAATACCCATAAATATTAAGATTTCCGGTACAATTTATAATTTGTGCATTTCCAAAAACTACATCCAGCTTTCCATTCAGTTGAAGTTCATTAATCTCGATATCGCTGTACAGCGTTTTTAACCGGAACGCGGTGCTTTTAGGTACAAGTATTTGATATTCAACAGATAAATTACTTTTAATAGCAGGTTGGTTATCCGCTTCAAAAAAATTTGAAACAATCAATGTTCCATCTGTTTTATCCATGTTGTATTCAATGGCATCTAAATCAGCCAGGGCTGTCTCTCTTTTCATATGTTTTGACAGCAACTTCATGGAAATGTGGAGATCGTTTGATGTTGATGATGAAATATAAATGGTTGCTTTCTCTGCTTTTACTTCGAGAGTTTGAATAGCTTCATACGTTTTTTGAACGGATTTTTCTGCAACCTGCACGGTTTTTTGCCCATGGACGTAATTAAGCCCCAAAAGCCAATAAACAACAAGAAAAATATGTATCAATTTGTATTTCAAACAAATTACAATTAACTATTTAACATTTCAATCATTTCTTTAACCAGTTCCATTTTCATTTCCTCAATCCGTATTTTTGATTTCTCTATTGCCACGGATCCTCCAAATTTAGATTCATATTCCAGCAGCTCTTTACTTTCTTCCTGAAGTTCCTCAAGCGACATTTTCTTCAGTAAAAACTGTGGATGTTCACATACTGGTCCATTCAGTTGACATATCTTATCGATGTAAGCTTGCACATCATAATATTGATTTGGTCCTTTTAATTCAGGTTGTTCAGGTATTTTGATTTCGTGAACTGAAACATTTTTCATATTTTCTGATTGGTTAGTATATCTGAAAATGAGAATAAACATAACCACCGATGCTGCTGCCACAAGAACCTGGATAAATATTTTATTTTTCGAATGGCTTCTTTTGAGGCCATTATATACTGTATCCCAAACCTCATCACGAACCTCGTAATCATGTAATTGATTAGCCTTTCTATGAAGGATATCATCATAATCCAGCCAATGTTCAATACCTTCCCACACATGTTCCCATGGTCTATACTCGGGTAGTTCCTGAATCTTATCTTTTAAAATGTGTTGGTTTAATTCATCCATTTGAATATTCTGCCAATTTTTTCTTTAATAGCTTTTTTGCGTAAAATAATTGTGATTTAGACGTACCGAGATCTACATTTAATAATTCGGCAACCTCCTGATGTTTATATCCCTCAATTTCAACAAGAACAAAAACAGTTCGCGCACTTGCAGGTAATTCAGCAATTGCATTATTCAGACTTTCTGAGGTGAAATTATCTTTCCATTCCACTTTTGGAAGAGGAATATGGTTTTCATCCATAAAGATCAGTCGTTGATTTCGTTTCAACGTGCGTATCGCCGTATTTACCAAAATTGTTCTCATCCACGTGTATAAGCTTGATTCATATCTAAATGATTCCAGGTTTTTAAAAACAATTATAAAAGCTTCCTGTAACACATCCTCTGCCTCTTCAAACGATCCCATTATTCGAACTGCCACGGTATATAGCTTGTTTTTGTACTTGTTAAACAAGGCAAACTGCTCTTTACGGTTGTGTTTTATACACCCATCTATTAAAATTTTATCCTCGTGTTCGTTTTGGGCCATTTCTGTTTGTTCTCAACTTATAGATACACCAAATATAGAAAAGGTTGGAATCAAGGATAAAATTTTAATTTATTACTTTTCTACAAAACTATGTTCGTAATACCAACATAACGCAACGCCATGTTGTCATATTTTTTCTTAATGGATGCCATATCGGCAGTTTTTGTTAAAAAGCTTTGCTCCTGTCATCCCGTTTAAATGCTTGATTTTATATAACATACAACATTTTTTAATGAAAATAATTGAAACCTGGCACATCCTTTGAAATTTCCCATATCGAACAAATGAATAATAAATGTTTAACTAAATGAATGGAGGATTTAGCCATGACACTTATGAGAACGTATAACAGACCAACAGTTCCTTCATTTTTCGACAGATTTTTTGAAGGAGACTGGATGGATTTTAACAATTCCAATTTTTCTACTACGAATACTTCGTTACCAGCTGTAAACGTGAAAGAAGATGACGATGAGTTTATGATTGAAGTTGCAGCACCGGGCATGCGAAAAGATGATTTTAAAGTACATCTTGACAATGGAAGGTTGACCATTTCTTCTGAAAGAAAAGAAGAAAAAACCGAAGGAGACAACGATAAGTATACCCGGAAAGAGTTTAGCTATCAATCATTCCAGCGAACATTTAATGTTCCTGCCAACGTGGTTGACGGAGACAAAATTCAGGCGAAATATGCCGATGGTATTCTTAACATCTCATTGCCGAAACGTGAAGAAATAAAGCCAAAACCGGCAAAACAAATTGAAATTTCGTGATGAT
>CAZAMT010000353.1:0-4150 GCA_964486145.1 uncultured Bacteroidales bacterium | reverse complement strand
CTGAATATGGCCAAACAAAATGCACTGGCCCACGGATATAAGGGTGCCATGTTCCCCTGGGAATCAGGCTCAAGCGGTGAAGAACAAACATCATTGCTTTACCTGACCGGGCCGTTTCAGCATCACATTACCAGCAATGTTGGACTGGCATTCTGGAGGTATTACACGGTGACGCAGGACAAAGACTGGCTAAAAAAACGGGGCTATCCCCTGCTGAAAGAGGTGGCAGCGTTTTGGGTAAGTCGTGCTGAAAAAAATGAACAGGGTACATATGAAATCCGCAACGTTGTAAGCGCTGACGAACATGCCATCAACGTGGATAACGATGCATTTACCAATGCCGGGGCTATTTCGGTGTTGAAAGCTGCAACGAAGGCTGCAAGAATTGTTGATGAAAAGCCCGATCCTTCATGGAACACTGTTGCAAATGGACTCGTTATTCGATCTTTTGATAACGGCATCACACGTGAACATGACACCTACAACGGAGAAACCATTAAGCAGGCAGCCACCAACCTTGCTTCATTCCCACTCGATATCATCACTGATAAAGCACTCATGCAGCGTAACCTTGATTATTATGAACCACGGGTAGATGAGCATGGCCCCAACATGACCTGGCCTATGTACGCCGGCGCTGCAGCACGAGCCGGGAACCCTGATAAAGCGCTTTACTTTTTTGAAAAAGCATTGCTCCCGTATAAAAAAGGCCCGTTTGCTATTCTTGCACTCAGACCTTACCTGACAACAACATTTTTTGGAACCTCCTCGGGTGGTCTTCTCCAGGCTTTTATCATGGGTTTCGGTGGTTTGCACTTTACAGAAGAAGGTCTTATCCAAAAAGATCCGGTATTGCCCAAAAAATGGAGGTCAATTGAATATAAAGGAATTGGTAACAATCAAACATTTGATGTTAAATAATCACTCATACACATAACATGAAAGCTAAACTAACTGAAATTGCACTCCTCTTCATCGCTTTTAATCTTGCTGGCCAGGATTTGCCTCAACCGAATATTGTAATTCCGGCTTACAATCAAAATCCTCCCTCCGATGCAATAATCCTCTTTAATGAAGGTTCTCTGGACCAATTTGAAAGTGTAAAAGGTGGACCGGCAAAATGGACCATTAATGATGATCATTTCACTGTGCAACCAGGCGCTGGCAACATACATACAAAGGAGTATTTTGGCGACATGCAACTGCATATTGAGTGGCGCACCCCGGCAGAAGATACAGTCAAAGAAGGGCAGAAAAACGGGAACTCCGGGATATACATCATGGGAAAATATGAAGTGCAGGTACTCAACTCGTACCAAAACGAGACCTATCCGGATGGACAGGCCGGTGCCATTTACAAACAACATCCACCCATGGTCAATGCCTCTCGTGCCCCCGGTGAATGGCAGATATATGACATTATTTTCAGAGCTCCCCGCAATCAAGATGATGGTGCAGAAAAAGAATCTGCCCGTCTCACAGTTTTTCACAACGGTATATTAATCCAGTACCATGCTAAAATAAAGGGACCTACCATTGCCTACAATAAAAATCTGCCCGAAAATGCGTTGACGGGTCCTTTGATGCTTCAGGATCACAGCAATAAAGTAAGTTACAGAAACATTTGGCTTAGAGAATTAGAATTATGAAAAACACCAGTAGAAGAAATTTTATCAAAAAAGCAGGAGTTGCTATGGGTACAATGATTGCAGTACCTACCATTATCCCTGCATCGGCACTGGGTAAGAATGGCTTTGTAGCACCGTCAGACAGAATCACCATGGCTGTTATCGGTGCCGGTAACCAGGGAGGAAACGATACCCGTGCCTTTTTGCAAGACGAAAGGGTGCTGATAACTGCCATTTGTGATGTCAATAAAAAAAGTGATGGCTACTGGAACGGAAAAGTTGCCGGCCGGGAGTTCATCATGGAAATGGTCGATCAATTCTATGGTGAAAAATATGGTAAACGATACAAAGGTACGTTTGGATATGAAGACTTCAGGGAAGTGCTGCAACGAAAGGATATCGACACCGTTGAAATTGCCACCCCGGATCATTGGCACGCCATCCCCGTGATGATGGCTGCAGCAGCAAAAAAGGATATTTACTGCCAGAAACCCCTGTCACTTACAGTTCAGGAGGGAAGAGACATGAGCAACGCAGTGAATCATCACAACGTGATCTTTCAAACCGGCAGCCAGCAACGAAGCAGCGAACATTTTCGCTGGGCAGTGGAAATGGTGCGCAGTGGCAAAATCGGTAAATTACAGAAAGTTACCTGCGGATTACCCGGAGGTACCCCGGATTTTGGTAAAACTGCCCATCTTACCGAAACAGTACCGGTACCTGCGGGTTTTAATTTCGATATGTGGCTGGGCCCAGCGCCGGAAGCACCTTACCAGCCTTGCCGAACTCACGTCAACTTCCGTTGGATACTTGATTATTCAGGTGGTATGGTTACCGACTGGGGCGGTCATCACCCTGACATTGCCCAGTGGGCCATAGGAGCCGATGATTCAGGTCCGGTAAAAATTCAAAACCCGAAATCAAAATGGTCCGATCACCCGGTGTACAATACAGCCACTGAGTTTTATTTTGAGGCACTTTATGAAAATGGAGTAGAACTAATCGTGAGTAATACAGGTGATGATATTGATATTCCTTTTGGTGTTCGTTTTCATTGTGAAGACGGTATCGTGTGGGCCAGCCGAAAAGAACACAATGCCAACCCTGTCAGCATTCTTGATATAAAACTGGAAGAAAAAGATCGGCTTTATACCAGTAACAATCATTACCGCAACTTCATTGACTGCGTGATTTCTAGGGAACAAACTGCAGCTCCGGCAGAAACCGCGCATCGTTCCATTACTATTGCGCACCTAAGTAACATTGCCATGATGCTTAAACAGGATTTAGAATGGGACCCGGTGAAAGAAGAAGTGAAGGATAATTTTGTGGCCAACCAATTACTTTCGCGCAAAATGAGAGCGCCCTGGGATAAGGTGTATTTAGATTACAAGGTCTAACTAATTACAAAGCAATGAGAGATTATACATTATATGCTATATTTTTGATTTTTTTGCCTTTCATCAGCCAGGCGCAGGATTTTAACCCTGTAAATAAAGATGCCTCACCAGAAGCAAGACAGTTGCTGGATTTTTTGTACAACATCAAAGGAAAATACACTTTATCAGGGCAGCATAATTATCCGAATGAATTAAACCGATCCAGCGATACAATTGAAGTTTACACGGGAAAGCTACCTGCAGTATGGGGTAGCTCTTACCGGGGCAATAGCGATTTAAATCCGGTAATGACACGGGAAGCTGTACGGAAACACAAGGAAGGCCATATCATCACTTTGATGTATCACCAGCCCCGGCCTTACGCGGACTCACTGGGTAATTTTAGAAATGACATTCGTGATGAAGAATGGAAAGAGCTTATGACACCCGGATCTGATATTCATCAGACGTGGGCCGGTGATATTGATAAAATCGCGGAGGAACTGAAAACATTGCAGCAAAACAACGTGCCGGTATTGTGGCGGCCTTACCATGAAATGAATGGCGGCTGGTTCTGGTGGGGCCATCGCCCGGGTGAAGATGGCTATAACCAATTATGGCGGATGATGTATGACCGCTTTACCAATTATCATAAACTAAATAACCTGATTTGGGTATGGAATGCCAACGCGCCCCTGCAAAGAAAGGTCCCCATGAATTATCATTTGTATTATCCCGGTGGTGATGTGGTTGATATTCTGGCTGCAGACATTTATGGGGGCAATTATCATCAGGAATATCATGATAAATTAGTGAAGTTGGCTGAAGGGAGATTAATTGCCATGGGCGAAATTGGCAATGCACCCGAACCTGAAATACTGGATCAACAACCGCAATGGACCTGGTTCATGATGTGGTCGAGATTTCCCTGGAGCAAGAATACGCCTGAGGAAATTGAGGCATTGTACGCGCACCCAAAGGTGATTACCAAAGATGAATTGAAATAAAACATGAAATGAAAATGAAGATTGTTTATTTATTATTTTTGGCCATTGTATTAATTGGGCCTATAGAAGTATTTTCACAAACTGATTTGCAATTCGATCTCAGCACCACCCCCTTTAGCTACCGTGGTTCTTACCT
>CAZAMT010000352.1:0-4163 GCA_964486145.1 uncultured Bacteroidales bacterium | reverse complement strand
ATTTTTAAAATTTAAACTTAATTGAAAATGCTACATCTGTTAAATTGAGGTTAAAAAACTGACGTGTTGAAAATTGAAAAAAAGGTTTATAATCGAGGCCGAATACCAGCGGAAATTCCTGTAAATGATATTCCAGACCAATGAGTCCGTCTATTCCTAAAAGTGGCGCAATCATTCGGTTTTCATAATGATACCTGGTAAAGAATATTTCATAATGATCGGTAATATGCCAACCGGCGTGTGCTCCAAACCCGTAGACCAGCCACATATTTTCATCGGCAAATTTAAATTCGGCAGGGCGAAATTGCTCAACCAAAAAAGTAATTTTCATGCCATTTGAGTAAACACTCAGCAAAGTTTCGTAGGCAAGATGATCATACTTGTAACTGCGGTACAGGAGACCCGGGGAGAATCCACCCCGCGCGCCGAATGCACGGGTATAATTTTGAGCAGTTAAACTTGTGCATGTAAACAGCAATCCTGTTATGAAGATGAAAAGAAATCTCATTTACTTTATATTTAGTATGTTAAAAAATCGTATGTAAAAGGATAATTCTACATTGGAAGAACGTTTCCGCTGCCTCTTAAATCAATTCGTATGTCTCTCAGCGGAAGCGAGCGATAGTATACATTTCCACTTCCCGTAATTTCTCCGTAAAGCAATCTTTCTACCCAACAGGTAATATTTCCTGAACCGGAAATATCAACATCCAGTTCATCCAGTCTAACCAAATCAGCGAGGATATCACCGGAACCATCAACAACAAATACACCAAAGTCACCTGAACTTTCGTTGATTACTTCAAAATCTCCTGATCCGCCATTGAGTATATCTAAGTTGATAACATCAATTTTATCCAGGATGATATCACCAGAACCCAAAATGTCAACAATTAAATCATTGGAAAACAGATAGAGGCAGCGTATTCTGCCGGATCCGGTATTTTTAAATTCCACATTGTCAGTGGTAATAAGTTTGTTAATGTAAACATCGCCAGACCCTTCCAGGTTAACTTTTGTTAAATCCGGTGTAGTAAGGTTTACTTGGATATCATTTCTTGATCGCAGGCACCGGTCATTGGCAGTGCTCAGGTAAAGGTCATTGTCAATGACATCTGTGATGATATATGGCAACAGGTTTTCATCTGCTTCCACTGTCATTTTTAGTACGGTATCCTGCGTAACGGAAATATCAAAATTGCTTTCCAGAAAAATACGACTGATTGAGTTATCCAGACGCCTGGTTTCGATTTTAAAATTATCATCTCCCTTGATACATCTGTATTGTTCGCATCCGCTAAATAATACGATAATCCCCAATAATCCGAATATTGTAAACCTTTGTTTCATTATGTGTAATTTTTATTGTTTTCAATTTTCAAATACATATCAAATTCTGTACCTGTTTACTTATGCATGATGTTAATTATGCATTTTTTTGTAGCCGTGATTTTTATTTTTGAGTCGGCATTCTCGGCGCCGACCGAACCATACATTAAAACTTCTTTACCTTCTTCACCCACCTCCTTTTTTCCCATATCAATAATTTTGTTTTCGGGAATTGACAGGATCACATCTTTGTTATGGGTGATATCAAATTCGTAACGGGCATCGTCCTCTATCATGATATCAATGTCGGTATATTCCGAGTTGATATTCAGGAATGAAAAGCTGTTTGCCACGTATTCCATGTTGATGTTGCCATATTTAAGGCTGTAATTCAGCTCGTTATCCAGTTCATAAATGTTTAGATCCGAAAAATAGGAGTCACCAAACATATCCACGGTTTTTCTGATGTAGTATTTGTCCCTGCGCGAAATGGCTTTCAGATAACTCACTTTATCCAGCATTATCCGCGAACTTCTGCTGTCAACAATCAGTCTGTTGGCTTTTTTTACATGGAAATCGGAGTAAGCAATCTCAAGTTTTCCATCGTTCAAAAAATTGATTTCGGCATCCCCGGAACTAATGTTTACATCGGTTTTACCAGACAGTTGATTGGCTTTTAAATCTCCATTAGATAATGATAGAGAAAGGTTTCCTTTATGATCTTCGATGAAAACATCACCAAAGCGGTTATTTATTTTAACCGTCGCCTGACGCGGAACATGCACAAGATAATCAATGGTTACCTTGTCCGAAGGCAGGAGGTATTCAGCCATGTCCATCAGTTCGGAGAAAAATCCACGGTTGGTTGTGCCAAACTCGGTTTCGGCAATGATGTAGAATGCCGTATTGGTAAAATCCACATCAATGCTATTCCTTAACCGGTTCAGTTTGCTGGTATTGTTTGCGCTCATTTCCAGGTTGATATCAAACCGGACCGAGTCCTTATCCCAGGGTGAAATATGCACTTTGCCGTATTTATTCTTTATTTCAACGGTTATGGCTGGTTTAACCTTAAATGAACGTGTAATGTAATCTGAAAACGATTGACCGTTCACCGAAATTATGGAAAATATGCCAACGATGTATGTTAAAATGATTTTAAATCTCATAATCTTTTTCGTTTACTTTAACTGTATCAAGCTGTTCGTCTTCTGACAATTCGCTAAGTATTTCCTCGAGAATATCTATGCGCATACGATAATTTTCAATCAACGCGTGCACAACTTCCCCGGTAGCAATGTTATCTTTCAGGTCTTTTTTTAATTCGGTATACATGCTGTCGAGTTCTGATAAGTCTTTGTTTATTTCCTTATCCATTCCGGGATGTTCTGTCAACATCGGTTTAATTTCACGCATTTTCTCTTCTACAATGGAAGAGTAATACATTTCGGCTTCTTTTAATTCCGGAATAACAACTTCTTCCTGTTCCTTTTCAAGGCTAATAATATGGATACCCTTGTAATGAAGCATTTCAAAGAATATGAGTGATGAACCAAAAATGACCAGGATCGCGGCAGCTTTCCACAACCAACCTTTCCAGCTTGTTTTTTGAAGCCGTTTATTCTGGTTTTTTTCAATTTTTCCCCACACTTCTTCCGATGGTTCGTAAACATCAAAATCGTTGCGGTGCTCCAGAATGAATTTTTCCAACTTATCTTTCATGGTTCTGTTGTTTTAATAATTCTTTCAGTTTTCGTTTTGCCCTCAGATACTGCGACTTGGATGTTGATTCACTGATATTCAGTATCAGGGCAATCTCAGTGTGATCGTATCCCTCAAGTAAATAAAGGGTTAAAATCACTCTGTATCCATCGGGTAACAACCCAATGGCTTTATGTACCTTTTGAACCTGCAAATACTCATTTTCAATTTCTTCCTCATCATTTTTTGATTCTGTTTCTGTATGTATCTCATCTGCATATTCAAGTGGCACTTTTTTTTTTCTTAATGCATTTATGCACTTATTAATCACAATTCTTTTCAACCAGGCACCAAACGAGGATTCGTACCGGAATGTTTCCAGCCGTATAAAAGCTTCAGTAAATGATTCCTGCAACATATCCTCAGCTTCTTCCCTGTAATTCATCATCCGCATGCAAATGTTAAACATTGCTTTGGAATACAGTTGGTAGAGCTGGTATTGCGCCTTTGAATTACCGTTTTTACATAATTCAATTACCTCTTTGTGTATGTCCTGATAAATTATCGTCAATTTTTAAACCTCTTTCGTTATCAATGACAAGTTAAAAAATGAGGGGTTGCATCCATCACGAAAAAAATGTAAATTTTTTGAATGTTTTTTTGATCATCATTCATGAGAAGTAAATTAATTTTAATAAAATTGGTGAAATAAGACAAAACCATTTAAAAACTGATGCTGAAAGGGCATGCCTGGTTGTTGGAAACGTTCGTATCCAGGCCTGGACAGATAATAATGAAGAGCTTGGTGAGATTCATAATGATGATCGTGCTGCTTTTAAATACCTTGATTTTGGTAAAGGTGCAACAAAGGTTAAATTCCGGGTAAAAAGCGGTGCTACCGGTTGAACGATTGTATTGTATACAGATTATCCATGGAAAGAGTCATTTGGAGTGGTTGATATTCCCGGGGGCAATGGCGATGACTGGCACACAATATCCGCAGATGTTAAGAATGTTGCAGGTGAACATGCATTGTGGATGAAGTTTTTCGGTGAAGGGGATAACCTTTTCTCCATCGATTGGTTTCAATTTGAATAGTTGTGGAGTGTTGAATATTTTCGCGACAGTTTTAA
>CAZAMT010000351.1:0-4163 GCA_964486145.1 uncultured Bacteroidales bacterium | reverse complement strand
AAGTCCCGCACACAATTGCAAAAATTCCGATAATTATTCCCGATTGAATTTAACCCGAATAATGCAGGTTAAAAACGCACAACGATTACCTGGTCATTTTCCTCGTCTTCCTGTGCATCCAGACCGGATAAAATTTTCATATTCTCCGGTTGCTCGCCTACCTTTACGGTATAAAGCCCGTCTTTAAAAACTTTTGGTTTAAAACTATTTCCCTGGACTCTTAATGAATAAACAACCTCTCCGGTGGGTTCATAAACCACCTTCATCACAGGATTATCCATTCCTTCAACCCGGATTTCGGGTAGGTAGGCAATGGGTTCACGTCCGTAGTTATCCCATTGCGAAATGGTCATTGGCCAACCTTCATACTGTTCGGCGTTGTTGCCGGTAACATCCACTCCGCGTGGCCAGCATTCCATAGTAATTGTACGGTTGTTGGTATTGAAGCGCACCAGCCCGTAACCGGCAGCCCGTTCTCCCCATTCGCCGCCCCATTTGTTTTTCCTTTCTTCGCTGGGGTTAGCATAGGCATGCATGGTTATTTTGTTGTTAAACCCATCGAAATAATCTCCCAATCCATCAAGGCTTCCTTCAACAGGTTGGCCATCGGGACCGTTTGCGGGAACCCACCAGCGATTGTAATAGTTTACAATGGAAGGAACGCAAAACGAATAACCGGCATCACGGAATTGATTGACGCCATGATGGATGACAGATGCCAAATGCTGGTCGCCTGCCAGATGGAACCCAAAAAACTTTCGCATGGTTTTTATGGCGCGTTCGCGTGCCGATTGCGGCCATCCGTTGGCATCCATATCGGCAAAAAGCGAATAGTTGTATTTACCGTGCCGGTGTGCAGCATTAGCAAAAATGGTTTGCGACAATACGGTTTTCATATTTACCCCCTGCCAGTTTTGCCCCCAGTCTTCCAGAAATTCGAGTTGCCGTTCGCCTAAAATTTTACCTTCGGGAATGTCCACGGTTTTCGGATCGTAGTCTGGGTCGGTTATATGGTCAGGGCGGGGCCCCATTGGAGGAACCAATCCTTTTGGCCCTGTTTTAAATTTCCGGTCTTCAACAATGGCAAAATCAGCCTTCCCTATTTTCAATGAGGTAAAATAAACACCGATACCCCGCTCGACTGGTGTGGGATCATACCCATCAGGCAGGTGCCAGGTTTGAGCTTTTTGAACCGAATTAACGTATTGTGCAGAATAGTAATAGCCTCCATCGTCGCCTGCCGGACTATTTGCTTTTATTCCGCTTTCTCCCCAAACATTTCCCTGCCCAATGTCATGATCATCGGGAAGGCAGATCGTAGGCCGGTCTTTAATGATTTCGCCAAATTGCTGCCCAAACAATAACCAGGCTTGCAGGTGCTGTTCATGATCATAAGACTGGTCGCCTGAAAAAAACAATACATCCGGATCCTGTGCTTTGATGTTTTTAATTATATCGGGTTTTAACCGGCGGTCGTAATTCCCGTTTCCGGTAAATGCCGCTACTACAATTTCTTCTTTATCCACAGGGTCTTTCCGGATAATGCCCTCATAATTCGCCTTTTCGCCGGCAGCCAGCAGGCGGTAATCGTAATCGCTGGAATGATCCCAATCTTCAACCCGGAAATGAGCTGTCCACTGTTTTTTGTCTTCCTGCGGCCAGCCATACGACTCCTCGCTCACAACCGAGGCTGCAATGGTCTGCCATTCATCATCCTTTCTGATTTGCAGTTTAACCACTTTGTCGATATCTCCGGCCAGCGGATAAAGCTGGGCAGTCATTTTTAACGTGTTATTGCTCACGGTATAAAGTGCAAAGCAAATGGCATCTTCAGGTGGAACATTGTCAATATCTAACCAATTTTCGCCAACAGGTTTTTGGGCGAAAAGTGACAAAGAAAATGCCAGCATCAAACTAAAAATGAATAAATTTTTTTTCTTAAACATAACTTATATCCTCCTGTTTTTAATTCTTATATATTTCGGTAAATCTTTTTTATTGCAATTTGAATATCTTTTTTCTATCCTGATGCACTGATATGAATATTGAATTTCAATTTTTGATAGTTATTAAAATCCTTCAAACAAACCTTCTCAATGAACTTTTACCATCACAACACCATGAGAAGGCACTACAGCGGAAAAAGATCCGGTATAATCTCCTAAATCTTTTTTTTCCCACAAATCGCGAACCGTAAAGGTAAGATTTTGCGGCAAACCTATCTCACTCCAGGTAAACGTAAGGTTACTTTCCTTCTCCGATCGGTTAAACATGACTACAGCCCTTGTACCATTGAATAGTTCTTTGCTCCAAATCTCAAAATCACCGTCATCTTTTACTTTTTTACCCTGTCGGCCGAGTTTATCCTGGTTAACTGCAATAACTTCTTTATTGGTAATAATTTCCAGGGTCTCATCGGACATACTGCGTATATCATTCCCAAGCATCAAAGGAGCTGCCAGGATACACCAAAGACTGAAATGGGCAACATTCTCGTCATAGGTTAATTCGCCATTTCCAACCTCAAGCATGTCCGGATCATTCCAGTGTCCGGGTCCGGCATAAGTTTCAAGACCTGCCTGGCGATCCAGAATTTTAGTGAATCCAAGAAAATTTTCGATCTCCATCCCGTTGACGATACCCGGTTTGCCACAATCCCAACACGGGCGAATATCAAATGTGGTTCGCCACAGGTTACCACCTGCCTCTGGTGCCCATTCCCAGGGTTGATTCAGCCCCCATTCACAAATACTAAAAACAATCGGACGACCCGCTTTGACCAGGGCATCCTTCATCAATGCATAACTATCCGGAGCGCTCTGATTACCGGTATGACACCAGTCATATTTCAGATAATCCACACCCCAGGCTGCATATTGCCGCGCATCCTGGTATTCATAACCACGGCTTCCCGGGAACCCGCCACAGGTCAAATATCCTGCATCCGAGTAAATGCCAAATTTCAATCCCTTTGAATGAACATCATCCGCCAAAGCTTTAATACCGGAAGGAAACTTATCCGAATTGACCATAATATTTCCTTCCTCATCACGGTCAATCTGCCATCCATCATCGATGACAACATACTGATAACCTGCGTCTTTAAGTCCTTTTTCAATAAAAATGTCGGCAATGTCCTGCACAAGTTCCTCATCGATTTCAAGGCGAAACGTATTCCAACTGTTCCAGCCCATTGGAGGAGTCAGTGCAAGTTTTTCAAATCCTGTTTGCGGGAATGCTGTTATCACGGTAATTACTGAAAACAGGGCTGTAAGGGTAAAATGTTTTTTCATAAACCTGGTGCTATTTAATGGGTTAATAAAATTTAACTTCAAACTTACTCTTTCAAATCAATTTCGGTTCAACAAATATCATTTTTTACATTCAATCTGCAAAAAAATTTTAGCAATCATTAAAGCCTTACCATCAAACTTACACCTGGCACCGGCGGAACGTTCGTCAACGATTTGGGTTGTCAGAATCCCAATGGATTGAGGTTAAAATTTAAGTTTACAATTTATTTTTATTTGGTTTATGTTATTCAATCATTTATCTCCGATCATTCGATCATCCTAAGTTATTCATTTTTTTTTAATTATATATTCTGGTTTGAATGGCATTAATACAACTTTCAGATGCCTGCTGCTGATAGGAATGCCCCTGCATAAGTTCCTGCAAAGCCCGCACAGCTTGACGAGCAGGTGAACCAATCCTGCTTAATTGAAAAGCTGCCAACCTAGTTGCTGTGACTTCATCTGCTTCTAAATCAGCAATTAGTGCTTGAACTGCCATATCTGTTTGGCCCTGCTGATGCAAAGTATAGGCAGGAATAGAATACGCTGGTGTCCCTAAAATGACCTTTATCCCTGCTTCATGCATTTCATTGATGATTCGATCCATCCAGGCAAACTCAAATTCTCCTTCCCGGGGTTTAAACAGACTTCAGGTTTATTCACCGACCCGGACAACCGAATTTCAGCATCTTTCATTAATTTGATGTCTTCTTCGAGCCGCTCATATGCCATGTATTCATGATATCATACAGCACCATACAGAATATTTTCAAATGTTTCAGGTTGGGCAATTAGCTTCATGGAAATACATGGCACTAACATTTTAGGAATTAAGGCACAGTTGGGCCAAGAAAAAGGGCAGTAAGTACG
>CAZAMT010000350.1:0-4166 GCA_964486145.1 uncultured Bacteroidales bacterium | reverse complement strand
TTGTCCGACAATTGGCGGATAGCTTGCTCCGATTTGTCGGAGGTCTGTTTCATATTACTTTAACTGAGGCAGACTAACCATGGCCGGCCAGCCGAGATTTTGCCCGCATAAGCGGAAACAGCCAACCCACCTGGCAAGCGTTGATGTTGCTTTTATGGTCTGCTAAATTTGATTGCATGTTAGATAAATAAACTTAGTTATTGCAATTTAAAATATGCTCCATTTGGTATTTGGCAGCTTCTTCAAATTTTCCGGCAGAAGCACTGGAATATGCTTCGCAGGCCGATGTATTTTCTCCTTTTGCAGCATATGCTTTACCCATTTCATAGTAAGCACCTGCTTTATCACTGTCACTGCCTGTTGAAATTTCAACAGCTTTTAGCGCATTTTCAATGGCTTTATCCCACTTTTCAAGGCCATTGTAGGAAATCGCAAGATAATAATAAATATCATCTTCCGCCCCGTACTCCAACGCAGCTTCGAGGTTAGTTACGGCAGCATTGAAGTCTTTTGAATTAATTGCCTGCTGTGCATTCTTCAAATAGTGAGATTTAACTACATTGATTGCTTTTTCCACAGTTGAATTTCCGCTTGATCCTTTCTCAATAACCTTGTTAAAATACTCAATCATCTTCTCATCATTACCCTGATTTCGATAAATGAGAGCAATCCTGAAATACGCATTTATATATTCCGGATCAAATTCTACAGACTTTTCATAATTTTCAATGGCATTGTCCCAATCCTTTGCTTTATAAAACTCATTTCCATAAGCATAATAAAATTGCGGAATATATCTTCCGGCTTTTTCTTTTATTCCAGTATCATTGTATGCTTCTGCCACCTCAACCGTTTCCTTCATTTTTTCCACTGCCAGTTGAAAATTATCAGATTTAAAAGCATCCATAGCAATTTTATAATGCAATCCGGGTAATACAGATTCTGATTTAATTTTGTACTCTTCAGCTTCTACCCCAACTTGTTCGCTCAAGGCAATTGTTTCCTCAAAATAGGAAACTGCCGATTCAATTTCGCCGCCATTCATAGCTTCTGCACCCATGTTGTAAGTTTCAACAACTTCGTTGATTGTCTGAGCCATCAAAGTGCCATATCCCGCTGCTAAAAAGATTGCAACTGTTGTTAGAACTCTTAAAAAATAAACCTTCATAGTTAATTGACTTTAATTTAACATCTTATATACATTTTCATCGCTGGTAAATATATACAACATAAACCAAAAAACGAAAATTTTAATAAAAAACAGCTAATCTATTACAAAAAAAATGCCTTAATTTCAAAACTCTATGCATTATTAGTAATCATGACCCCTTGAAGAAAAGCTTTAACGGAAAAAAGTACATTTCACCCGGGATAATGGTTGGTGCACTCTAAAGCTCATTCTGTTGAATGAATCCTGGAATCAGGTCAATATTTACATATATTTTATATTTTTACGTTTCGTTTTTAAAGACAGAAAATATTTATATGGGGATTACAGCAACCAATGTATCAAAAAAGTACGGGGAACAACTTGCACTAAACAACGTTACGTTTACGATCAATACGGGCGATGTAGTTGGCTTTATCGGACCAAATGGAGCGGGTAAATCTACCATGATGAAGATTATTTGCGGATATATTACGCAATCTGAGGGAAATGTTGAAATTGACGGAATAAACATCAACGATCAGCCCGTATCTATACGTAAGGACATTGGTTATTTACCCGAACATAATCCTTTGTACCTTGACATGTACGTAAAAGAATATTTAAAATATGTTGCCGGTATATACCGCATAAAAAACAAAAAAGAACGAATTACGGAGATTATTCATAAAACGGGGCTTGAACGGGAACAACATAAAAAAATCGGCGCTCTGTCAAAAGGTTACCGTCAGCGTGTGGGACTTGCGCAAGCGATGATTCATGATCCCAAAGTGTTGATTCTGGATGAACCGACATCCGGTCTGGATCCAAACCAAATCATTGAAATCAGAAATTTAATTTCCGAAGCCGGCCGTGAACGTACAGTGATGTTGTCGACTCATATCATGCAGGAAGTTGAAGCCATTTGCGACCGGATTTTAATTATTGATAAAGGAAAAATCGTTGCCGATGATAAAACCAAAACAATCATCCAAAAATCAGATCAAAAAGAGCAAAACATCATTGTTGAATTTGACCCGGATCCTGCTTATGAGAAAATAATGAAGCTACCGGGCGTTTTTAAGGCCGTGAAAGTAAAAAACAATCGATGGATACTGCAAAGCAATAATAAAGAAGATATCCGCGGCGATATATTCACTTTTGCTGTTGATAACAACTTAAAAGTGCTTACCATTCAGGTTCAGGAAAAAAGCTTAGAAGACATTTTTCATGAACTAACCAGGGAAAAAGAATAATTAAATAAAAAATATTATTAACATATAAATTATAACATGGGATATTTATTTACTTCAGAATCTGTATCCGAAGGACATCCGGATAAAGTTGCAGATCAAATTTCAGATGCACTGCTTGACGAATTTTTGCGTGAAGATCCAAACTCGAAAGTCGCCTGCGAAACACTGGTAACCACCGGTTTGGTTATGTTGAGTGGCGAAGTTAAAACTGCGGGGTATGTTGATGTACAATTGGTAGCGCGAAAAGTTATCAGGAATATTGGTTACACGAAAGCCGAATATATGTTTGATTGTGACTCGTGCGGTGTTATTTCATCCATTCATGAACAGTCACCAGATATCAGGCAGGGTGTTGACCGCGTTTCCGAAGATGAGCAGGGTGCAGGAGACCAGGGAATGATGTTTGGTTATGCCTGCCGGGAAACCGAAAGATATATGCCCCTCGCGCTTGATTTGGCCCATCGGTTGCTGCAGGAGTTAGCGGTTATTCGAAAGGAAGGAGAGGTCATGACTTACCTGCGGCCTGACTCCAAATCGCAGGTAACCATCGAATATGATGACAATAATCAACCGATGAAAGTGCATACCATTGTGGTTTCCACCCAGCACGATGCATTTGATACCGATGATAACATGCTTGTGAAAATCAAGGAAGATGTACGAAATATTCTTATTCCGCGGGTGGTGAAAAGCCTGCCTGAAAGGGTGAAGAAACTTTTTGAAGACGATATGATCCTGCATGTGAACCCCACAGGTAAATTCGTTATTGGCGGCCCTCATGGAGATACAGGTTTAACCGGCCGGAAAATTATTGTAGATACATACGGTGGAAAAGGGGCGCACGGCGGAGGCGCTTTTTCAGGCAAAGATTCATCGAAAGTTGACCGCTCGGCTGCTTACGCAACACGCCATATTGCCAAAAACATGGTAGCAGCGGGTATTGCAGATGAGGTTCTTGTACAGGTGGCTTATGCCATAGGTGTTGCCGAACCGGTGGGATTGTATGTAAATACATATGGAACTTCCAATGTAAAATTAAACGATGGTGAGATAGCCGATAAACTGAAGGAAATTTTTGACCTAAAACCCGCGGCCATCGTACGCAGGTTTGGATTGAAATACCCCGTTTTTCAGAAAACTGCAGCCTACGGGCATATGGGAAGAGAACCCATGAAAGAAAAGGTGACTCTGAACTATAACGGAAACAGCGAAACGGTTGAAGTTGAACTTTTTGCCTGGGAAAAGCTGGATTATGTAGATAAAATCAAGCAAGCTTTTGGGTTGTAAGTTTTTGGCAAAACTGTCTAATGACGTAATTATTTCTCGCGATGTCGCAGGGTAATAAGGAAATTTGATATTGATTATCAGATGCTTGCGCCTTCGCGTCGTTGCGAGGTTAGCTTGTAAGATGACTTTTTGGTCACTCCCATTATCCTTTTATATACATATTGATGATCCGCAGCAATTCTTCCTGCCTCATCGGTTTTGCCAAATAATTATCAAATCCGCTGCTTTTTATGCGGCGAATATCACTACCGGATGTAAATGCCGTTTGGGCAATGACAATAATGTCCGGATGGTCTTTTTTAATCAGCTTTGTCGCCTCATACCCATCCATTACCGGCATTTTAATATCCATAAGTACGAGGTGAATGTTTGGATTATCTTTACACATGTCAACTGCTTCTTTGCCATTTCCCACGGTTAACGTGTGTACATCAAGATCATTTAACACCTCCTTTAAATAGATACAGTTCGTTGGT
>CAZAMT010000349.1:0-4179 GCA_964486145.1 uncultured Bacteroidales bacterium | reverse complement strand
GATAAGGTTAAATCATCACCTCAATCTATTGATGAAAAAGAAATTGTACTTTCAGTCAAAACAACTTCAAAAGACCGTATGGGAAAAATGTTTATTGATAAGATTTTACTGGAAAGATTTGTGAAACATCCTCAGAAAGTGATTGGGATATTTTTAAATGATGTTCAACGAAAAGATACGAATAATATCAGTTATACTTTAGTGTCAGGATTATTCATGGTTTATTCTAAATTCTTAACGGAACTGGAAGGTATTTATTATTTAGACCCACCACCAAATGCTATTAAAAAGCCCTATTCTGATCACATGAAAAAATTTTCAGAATTAATAACGACAGATTTAAAAAAACTATTAACCCCTTAGTTTAATACGTCTTTTATTTGAATCCAGTTCATCTTTAGCTTTTACTATTCGTGAAATGTGGGTACTATCTTTTAAACGGGATTCTATAATATCACAATATTTTTTTTCTAACTCCGTACCCAACCATTGTCTATTATATGCTTCAGCCACTGCAAAAGTAGTCCCGGAACCACCAAATGGATCTAAAACTATTCCGTCATTGTTTGAAGAGGAAAGGATTATTTTTCTAAGTAATTCAATAGGTTTTTGTGTTATATGAGGATACTTTTCCCATGATCCATTTGAAATAGTCGGAATTTCAAATACATCTTTTGGTTTAGCCCCAAGTGGATTAGGTTCCCACGAATAATCATTCTTTTTTCCATTTGAATATTGAGAAGACTCTGCCTGAGTTCTTTTTGGATATTTTAAAGTATGTTCATTATATGGAATTCGCACATTATCAATGTTAAAAATATAATCTTTTGTTTTTCTAAAATGCAAAATACTTTCATGTGAACGCCCCCAATCATTACCTAAATTTGCTTTATTTCTATAATACCAAACAAGCCATTTACAACCTTTAAACAAATGTGAAGCAGACCATTTTATATCGGCTAAGATTTCAGAAAATCCACAAACGTAAAGTGAGCCAGTTTTTTTTAGTACCCGTTGTGCTTCAGATATCCATGACATGCTCCAATCTACATACTCTTTTTGATTGGTAAAAGTATCCCATTCGGCTTTTTTAATATTATAAGGTGGGTCTGCAAATATTAAGTCAATGGAATTACTATCCAGTTGTTTCAAATATTTTATGGCATCATAATTATATAACTTACCTAAATCTGTTTCAAAGTAAGGTTGAATAATTTCATTTATTTGTGGTTTTTGATGATACTGTATTTCTAATTGCATTTCTTGAACAAGGTTAACTACCTGATTTTCGGAGTATACACGATAATTATTTATTGGATGTCTGGAACTTTTAAACTTACCACTTCTATCCCATCTTCTCAGGGTCTCTGAACTAACATCCAAAATTTCAGCAGCCTGACTTATTGATAAATATTTTTCCATATCCTTCAACAACATTATACATGATTACACAACAAATATAAAGGAAATTTTATTAGATTTGAAAATAATTATGAAGAATAGCCAAATAAGCCAATTCCTGGGAAAGGTATAGCCAAACAATATGTTTTAACCTGTGTTAAATGAAATAAACAAATATTTATAAAATAAACATTTAATATAATTTTATTTTAGTGAAACTCGTGGTATTGACAGGCGCAGGCATGAGCGCAGAAAGTGGATTAAAAACATTCCGTGATATGGGCGGATTGTGGGAAGAACATGATGTTATGGAAGTGGCAAGTATTCAGGGATGGGAAAGCAATCCGGAACTTGTACTGAAATTTTACAATGATCGCCGGAAACAACTTGAAAGTGCTGAGCCAAACATTGGTCATAAAGCCCTCGTGGATCTGGAAGAACATTTTGATGTAAACATCATCACACAAAATGTTGATAACCTGCATGAACGAGCCGGAAGTAAAAATGTATTGCATCTGCACGGCTTACTGACCGAGGTTAAAAGTACAGGAGATCCTTCGCTGGTGTACGACATAGGCTACAAAGAGGTTCATTGGGGAGATTCGTGTGAAAAAGGGCATCAGCTCCGGCCAAATATAGTGTGGTTTGGAGAGCCTGTGCCGGCCATTGAATCTGCCGCGTACCTTTCAAGCCAGGCTGATATTTACGCGGTTATTGGTACCTCGCTGAATGTTTATCCTGCAGCCGGGCTGATCAATTATGTTCCACAGGATGCACCGATTTATTTAATTGATCCAAACGATGTAATGGCACCTGCACGGCGTGTTGAATTTATCAAGGCAAAGGCAGGTACAGGTGTAAAAAAGCTGGCAGAAATTTTATTAAATAAAAAATGATGAAAACGTTACTGTTATTTATTTTGATTGGGTTGCCCGGCCTGTGCTACTCCCAAACTTTTAGCGGCGGACTGAACCTGGGAGTGAATACCTCGCAGATTGATGGTGACGCTTACTGGGGATACCATCGCATCGGACTGTTTGCCGGGGGGTTTGTAAATGCATATTTATCCGATGACTTTGGGCTACAAATGGAACTGCATTTTGTAGATAAGGGGGCAAGCAAAAGCAATGAAATTGGCGATCCGGCATATTACCGCGTTAAACTGCATTATGTTGAGTTGCCATTGGTGGTATTTTATGATGTTATGGAAAAAGTAAAGATCTCGGCGGGGCTTACCTATGGACTACTGATCAAGGCCGAAGAAGATTTAAGCGGAACCGGTTACCGTGAACCTGATCCACCTTTTCATAAAAGTGATGTGAACATGCTTATCGGGGCTGAGTATTTTTTTCTTGAAAAAATTTCTGTTTATAGCAGGTTCACCTATTCCATTATTCCCATTCGTGAACATCCAGGAGGGCAAACCCATTTCCTGGATCGCGGTCAGGTAAATAACAACATTAGCATTGCTTTACGTTATTATTTTTCCAGGTGATGGGAACGAAGAAAATTATTGTTGCAATAAGCGGTGCAAGTGGTGCTATTTATGCCAGTCAGTTACTGGAGTCACTGGCAAAATATAGTTCGCAGTATGCTCATCTGGCGGTTGTTTTTTCTGAAACTGCAAAAAGTATTTGGAAGCATGAGCTGAACACTGACATTCCTGAGCAGGATGGTTTCACCAGTTATAATGTCAATGATTTTTATGCACCTTTTGCATCAGGATCATCAAGATATCAATGCATGATTGTTTGTCCCTGTTCCATGGGGATGCTGGGGCGCATTGCCGCAGGTATATCAGATGATTTGATTGCACGTGCAGCCGATGTTATGTTAAAAGAAAGAAGAAAACTTATCCTGGTGCCACGTGAGGCCCCATACAATTTGATTCACCTGCAAAACATGGAAAAGGTTACTCTTGCCGGGGGCATTGTTTGTCCGGCAAGCCCTTCTTTTTATGGCAAGCCCCATTCAGTGGAGCAAATGGTTCAGACAATTGTAGACAGGGTGTTGGATTTGGCTGGATTTGATATTGATACGGATAGGTGGGGTGAGTTGTAAACACCGGGATTGCAAATCCCTTGTAGCAGAGTTGTAAATAGCAGTCATTTTTTCTTTCAATTTGCTACTGCTTTTCGACCTGCCGAATTCTATGGGACAGACACACTCTTTGACAAGTTTTGGTTGTGCGTTTGGCTTTTTGAGCGACTTGGTCCGAAAGCTTTCGGGATGTGTGGCTGTGTAGTGTAGGCATCTATTTCTTATTTTTCTGTTCTATTTTTTTTATTACCTTTTCAAAATCTCCTTCTGTTATTGTTTTTTGTTCTGATTCTTTAAATCTCTCATATTCTCGTTCAGCATTTTCTTTTGCTAATTCGTGAGATATAGAGCCTGCATTAGTTAAAATATCCCTATCATTCAAGGTTAAGAATCCGTTTAATTTTTCTACCCAATCTTTCATGTGCATGGGGATTCTTCTCATTGCTTGCCCTTGGGCGAAAATCAGATACTGTTCAACTAAATTGTTCAGTGACGTTAACTCCTCTTCGTTCAAATAATTTTTAGCAATGGAAACATCCGTTTTTCTAATCTTATCACCCCTCCAATTCGTTAAGCCCATATTCTTTTTGGAACTGTTGGCTCTCGTATTGATTATTTCTGCAGCGGTTTGACCTGTAATTGACCAATGCAATTTATTTTGAACTGTTTTGAAAAAATCAATACTTATATCAAGTGTCGGGTCATAATCGACACTTGTAGCATAAATATCTGTTATTT
>CAZAMT010000348.1:2069-4192 GCA_964486145.1 uncultured Bacteroidales bacterium | reverse complement strand
GTTTCATATGAAAAAGATGAAAACAGAATAATCACGTTTCAGCATTCAAATTCAACAATTCGGTTTCGTAATTTTCCAAAAATCTGTTGATTTAAGCAAATTTGCAATAAAAATGTCGGATTTTTTACATCGTATCAAACACATCAAATTCTTCCAAAAGGAGAATATTCTGAATCATTCAAGAGATATTGTCCTCATTAGTTTTATTGGTTTTTTTATCACTTTTATCAGCGATCCAGGGTTTGTATCCCATAGTTGGGAACACCTGAAATTCGCTTTCTTGTATAATGTTACGATTGGTACTGCTCTTTGGAAAGGAAATGAGTTTATTTCACATGTGGTATTTGCAATATACCGGGGCGACAAATACATGAATATAAGGTTAATCATGAACATTATTGTTGCAATGATATATACTGTTATTTGCAGTTTGGTGATTAATTTTCTGTGGATCAGGTATAGTGATCTTGGACATTTCATCAGTGAAAACCTTACGATTCTTGTAATGATCCAAATTTTCATAACCATTATCATTATCACAATATTTTTGTCCATTGGATTTTACAGGTTTTGGAGGGAGTCACTTCTTGAGCATGGAAAACTCAAAGCTGAGGCACTCGAACTTCAGCTACAGGCGCTTAAAAACCAGGTGAATCCGCATTTTTTGTTTAATAGTTTAAATACACTTACTTCTCTTGTTGAAACAGATCAGAGCCAGGCGGTGAAATACATTAAAAAATTATCTGATGTTTACAGGTATATTCTTGAATACAGGGACAAGGATTTAATTCCGGTTCAAACCGAGATTCGCTGCGTTGAATCTTTTGTGTATTTGCAGAAAATAAGGTTCGGTGATAACCTATCCATAAAAATCGATTCATTTTCTCCACAAAAAGAAGTCATTCCTTTATCGGTTCAAATGTTAATTGAAAATGGCATTAAACATAATATTATATCAAGAGATCAACCACTAATGATGTTGATATTTGAAGAAGATAATTATTTGGTCGTTCGGAACAACTTGCAAAGGAAAAGTTCAATTACAGGTTCTAATCTCGTTGGACTGAATAATTTAAAGTCAAGATACGAGTACATGACCAACCGCCCATTTTACATTGACGAATCAGAAGAATATTTTACAGTAAAAGTACCATTAATTGATAGAGACTAAATGGATGTAATAATTATTGAAGACGAAACACTGGCTGCCAAACGATTGCATGATTTGATAAAGAAATATGATCCGCTCACCCGGGTTATTGCGAAATTCGACTCCGTAAAAAGCAGCATTAAATGGTTTAGTGAGAATGCTCATCCGGATTTAATTTTCATGGATATTCAACTGGCAGACGGATTGAGCTTTGAAATTTTTGAGGAGGTAACTCTGAACGCACCGGTAATTTTTACAACTGCATTCGATGAATATGCCATCAGGGCTTTCAAAGTTAACAGCATTGATTACCTGCTAAAACCAATTGATTTCGAGGAATTATCTTTTGCAGTAGACAAATACCATAAATTAGCAAATAACACGGGCACTCAGTTGCCATTGCTTAGCAAGGATGTAAGTGACACTGTTATGCGTTTGCTGAAAAACGAATACAAAGAACGATTTGCGGTAAAAGTAGGTGAGCGTATCAGAGGGTTTACGTCGCAGGACATTAGCTGTTTTTACAGTTTCGAAAAATCAACCTATGCATTGCTTGTTAACAACAGGGCCTACATTGTTGATTATTCCATTGAACAACTTGAAAATATTCTTAATCCAAATCAGTTTTTCAGGGTAAACCGGAAATTCATTGTTAAGCATGAAGGGATTAAAGAAATCATTTCTTATTCCAACAGCAGATTAAAGCTTCTATTGTCCGTGCATCCGGAGAATGAAGACATAATCGTAAGCAGGGAAAAGGTATCTTCATTTAAAAAATGGCTGGGGTATTGAACCTGAAACATGTCGGTAAATACGCACCTGTAGTTGTATTACTACGCACAAAAAATGGGTATTTATTTATAGTAAATTAAGTATCTGTGCGTATTTTTTACGTTTATAAAGCAATTATTTTTGCTTTTGAAAAAACAGGGAAGAATAAGGAATAGTAAATTTAAAAAAATATAGTAAGGTT
>CAZAMT010000348.1:0-1969 GCA_964486145.1 uncultured Bacteroidales bacterium | reverse complement strand
GTTAAAGTCTTTAGGGTTGTTTTAGTGTGGTTGGTTTAACAGGGTAGTTCTTCAAGTAAGGCTGCCCTGTTTTCTTTTATCCCTGTTTCATATCAAAAAAATTGCACAGAAAAACCAAAATGCATTCTTTGATAATTCAGCCGGTTGCAAAAAAATACTCGTTAACCTTATTATACTTGTCGGTAAATACGTAATTTCAATTGGGTAAAATATGAACGAAAAATGATAGTATTCCGCTATTGTTTTACGTATTAATTCGCTTTACTGGTATTCAAACCAATCTTAGCTTTGTAGAAAAAATGGATTATGCCTAAATTGAGAATTTTAATCGTTGATGACCACAACCAGTTCGTAAAAGCATTTAAGTATTTACTTGAAGATTTGTTCGCAGACCACATACAATACATCGATGTTGTAAACAATGGTGACGACTGTCTTGAAATTCTCAGCAACAGGGTATACGACATTATTTTCATGGATGTTGATATGCCTGGCATGAATGGCATTGATGCAACAAAAATCATCAACGATACTTACCGCGATATAAAAATCATTGCCGTTTCTTTCCATTCTGATGTCAAGTACATCATGAAAATGATTGAAGCAGGCGCCAGAAACTACCTTATAAAAGAAGAGATAAACCGTGAGCGGCTCGAGAAAGCCCTTGGAGTATTTGCATAGGAAACTTCAAAAAGTATCAAAACCATCTTGCATTCATTTTTTTATGTATGATTTTATTGAAAATAAAATCAATGAACGGTTTATCTTTGATTCAATTTTCTTAATTTAGTGTAAACAACAAAACCACATAACAATGAAAAATACAAAATCAAAGTCGATTCCTGTTACCTCGTTCATTTTAAGTATTATTTTGTTTTCATCACTTCCGATGCTTTCCTTTCAAAATTCCGGGTATCATAAGCTTTTTGGAAAATGGGTAAAGCTTTTTGATGGTGAAACACTTGATGGATGGACACAAAAAAACGGGAAAGCAACATATATGGTAATGGATGGCACCATTGTTGGCACTACGGCCGAAGGAAGCCGAAACTCATTTCTGTGTACCGAAAAAGAATTCAGTGATTTTGAACTCGAATTTGAGGTGAAGGTTGACAATGGGTTGAATTCAGGTGTCCAGATACGCTCAAAAACCCGTGAAAAATCTGTTGGAGATGGTCGCAACGAACAAGCAGGCCGGGTCATTGGCCCTCAGGTTGAAATCGAATCCAGCGGCGATAATGGCGCGGAAGCAGGGTACATTTACGGAGAGGCAACGGGATATGGATGGCTTACACCAAAAGATCGTTTGATTCCTCATAAGCACTTTAAAGACGGGGAGTGGAACAAATATCGGATTGTTGCAAATGGTGCGAGAATTCAAACCTGGATCAATGACCAGCCCATTGAAGATTTAAATGACGAAAAAATTCACCAAGAATTCCCAAAAGGGTTTATTGGTCTTCAGGTGCATGGAGTAAAGTCGGGGGCAGGACCTTTTCAGGTAGCATGGAGGAACATCCGCATCAAGGAATTAAAGTAACATACAGCTATGGAGCATATAAAACCGTTTACGCTTTTTTCACTCTTTCTTTTATTTATTCCTTTAATCGATTCATGCGAGAGAACCAATAAAACCAAATCTCCGAATATCATTTTGATAATGACCGACGATCAGGGCTGGGGACAAACAGGTTATTACAATCATCCGGTGCTTGAAACGCCAAACCTTGATGAAATGGCTGCAAACGGACTTCGACTCGACCGGTTTTATGCTGCAGCTCCGGTTTGCTCTCCAACACGGGCATCAATACTTACTGGCCGAACAAACGCTGTTAACGATAGTGTTTTATCTTGAATACCAATTTTCAACTTTTAATTCGTTGAAGTTTTTAAAGTCTTTTAAATTGTCAGTTACTAAAGTTAGTTGGTTCTCAATAGCTGTCACTCCGATTAATAAATCAAATTCATC
>CAZAMT010000347.1:0-4212 GCA_964486145.1 uncultured Bacteroidales bacterium | reverse complement strand
ATTTTTTTTGAAGTTACACTCCGTTCATCTACAGTCAAACTACTCCATTATGCGGGGCACAAAATGCGACCTCATTATTAAACAAGGCGAGGAAGAAGAATACAAACCACAGCTTTATATTGAAGCAAATCCGGAGACAGATATCAAAGCTTTTGCTGTTTGATTTTTCGTTTAACGATAGCCAAACCTTTTCATCAATAAGATTAATATGAAGTTTTAATTGCTTTATAAGCAGTATCCGGTCTATGCTAATTGTACTGTTGAGCATTTGAATAAATCTTTTTGCTACTTTCTCATGCAGCCCTTCACCTGTATATTTCCATTGAAAAGGTTTTGAGAGAATATTGTTCCACAAAACCACAAATTCATTTATGGCATTTTGCATTGCTTCAGGAGAGTGATATGTTTCATGCAGGCATTTCGCGTTAAGCATTCCGAACCAATATTCCATCTGATTAAGCCGCGAACCATGATACGGGGTGTAGTGGAAAATAATACGTTTGGCTTTACGTACCAGCCATGCCCTTCGTTTATCTATGGTATCAAGTTCTTTCTCAGAAGAACATTTTATATTGCTTTATTTTGCAACCAAGGTGCATAATTCATAACAACAATGGGAGTTAAGGTTATCCCTTAAATCCTTGGCATAACGTTCTACATTTTTCTTAATCCCACTGAACAATTCATGTTTTTTAGCCTTGTTCTACAACCAATAGGTGACTTTTTATGTTTCATACAATAAACACGATACTATTCCTGTCAATCATGAATACAACAATGATTTATGATTTTACAAAAAACAGCGATTTAACAAAATGGCATGTTGTGAATGACGTTGTTATGGGTGGCGTTTCCAATAGCTCGTTTACCCTCGATGAAAACGGGAATGGTATTTTTGCAGGGACTGTTTCGCTGAGTAATGATGGTGGGTTTTGCATGGTTCAATATCCGTTTGACAGAATTGCTATTGGTGATTTTGAAAAAATTGGGATTCGTTTGAAAGGCGATGGGAAAACATACCAGTTTCGGATAAAGTCAAACCGCAGCGACTATTATTCATTTGTCAGCAATTTTAACACTTCTGGTAAATGGGAAACAATTGAAATAGACATAAAGAATATGTATCCCGTTTTTAGGGGACAAAGGCTCGATATGCCAAATTTTGACAACCAGTCCATTGAAGAAATTGGTTTTCTTATCGGCAATAAAAAAGAGGAACGATTTAACCTGCTCATTGATAGAATTGAACTGAAATATAATTCCGGGTTATCATTTTCAATGAAATAATCAAGATATTTGTAAATCCTGATAGTAACAAAATAAGGGAGATTCATTCGTAAACAGGAAGTTCCTCCGGGTGCCTTTGTTTTTCATATTTCTCTAACAATAAATGGTTATTGATTGTCGCTTTCTTTCCGTATTTATAAATTAACCGGAATCAAAATGCCAGGAAATTGTCTTCAATCATATAGCGTATGTTTTTTTGTTTTAACCTTTGAAAAAAACAAAAGTAGGTTTGGTAATGAGACTGTAATCTTTTTCCATTTTAGTTAGATAAACATTTATTATATATTTACAACACCAAAAAGACGCTGGAATGTCCGAAGAAAAAATGGAACAGAATGAAATCCGTAAACTTCAGTCCGAAGAAGGATTTAAAGAAATTTTTCATAAATATTATCCCGGGCTTAAAACCTACGCCATGCTTTATCTCCCGGATGAAAGTATCGCAGAAGATATTCTGCAGGAAATTTTTCTTCATCTGTGGACAAACCGGAAAAAACGCAAACCCACAGACAACCTGCGATCCTACCTCTACAAAGCGGTTTATAATCGCTGCATGAAACATATAAAACACGTCAAAATCAATTACAACTTTATAAAAGAACGTTCCCTTGACCAGGAAATCGAATATATACTTCATTCAAATTTTTCACCAGCACAGGGTGCCTTTAATGATAAAACCCTGCGGGAGGAACTCAATAAAGCCATACGCTCACTTCCGGATGCCTGTAAACAGTCGTTTGTATTAAGCCGAAGATTCAAACTTAAAAACAAAGAAGTTGCCGAGTTCATGAATATATCCGTAAAAGCTGTGGAAAAAAATCTGACTCGGGCCATGAAACTCCTGCGTGAAAACCTGTCTGAATCCTATAAAAACCTATTTAAGTAACACAGTAAAGGTCCGGATTAAGATTGATTAAGGGCATTTTTATTTGTGGTAAAAAAAAATAAATCCGGGGTAGGGTTTTTACCCATCAGGTGGTTATATAATATGTATAAAAGAAACAATGGAAAAGTCTGATCAACACATAGAGCGTATTACAAAATATTTGTCCGGAGAGATTTCCGAAGACGAAAAGAAAATATTTTTAGATTGGTTAAAAAGTAATCCGGAGAATCCAACACATTTTCAAACCTACAAAGCCATCTGGCTTATGTCTGGCAGCGAAGATGATTCCACCGGAACCGTTGACGCCTATAACAGGTTTATGGTAAACCAAAAGCAGCAAGATATATCAACCAAATTAGGGCATAGAATACGAACCGCCTGGGGAATAGCTGCTACCTTGTTGATTTTGCTTGGGTTTACCTTTACCTACTTTTTAGTTGTGCAACCAATGAGGCAAACTACCCTGAGTACAGCCTATGTTACCACACATATTCCTACGGGTGAAAAAGGCGAGGTAAGATTACCCGATGGAACCACCGTTTGGCTGAATGCTGAAACCACATTAAAATATCCTGCAAATTATTCAAAAACAAACCGGAAAGTCAGTTTAAGTGGTGAAGCATTTTTTGATGTGAAAAATGATCCAAAGCATCCCTTCCTGGTTGAAACCGATAAGCTAACCCTAAGAGTGCTTGGAACCCGTTTTAATTTAAAATGCTATGAAGACGAGGATCAAATAGAAACTACATTGATCGAAGGCTCTGTAAATATCCTCGGGAAACAGCAAGTAAAACTGGACGAAAACGTTTTTCTGAAACCCAACGAACAGGCAATCTTTTTTCGTGAGAAACAGAAATTGATAATCAATACCATATTTAATGAGACTCCAGATGCTCAAACCAATGAAGACCAAAAAGACGCCTCCGTCAATACATTAAGTAAAGTTTCAAATATTCCCCCCACGGTTCAAACGATCACCTCATGGAAAGAGAATAAACTTATTTTTGATAACGATCCCTTCCCGAAAATGATACAAAAACTGGAACGCTGGTATGGGGTACAGATTGAGGTACTGGATAATTCGCTTGAAAAAAATGTGTATTCGGGCAAGTTTGTGTATAATGAATCCATTGAGCATGTACTCAGTGTACTTAGCCGTGCCACACCCATTACATATAAAATAAAACGAAATGTAGTCACCATTAATACAAAACAGAATTAATAACTAATATATACATAAACAAAATACTAACCTCAAAACTGATAATGCCTATGGAATAATAGAATAAACAAAAGACAAAAAAAAGACGGCAGATGTTGGCCCATCTACCGTCTCACATGTATTCATCCGCAAAGCAGATTTACTAACACTTAAAATTTAAATTATGAGAAAGATAAACTATTTGTGTTTCTTTAAAAAGAAATATGTAAAAAAATTGTTAAGAATTATGAAATTAACATTCTTACTAACATTCGCGCTAATAATAAGCACATATGGATCGGGTTACAGCCAAAACACCCGAATTAATATTGATTTGCAGCAAGGAACCCTTATCGATCTTTTTAATCAGATTGAATCGCAAAGTGAATTCAAAATTTTTTATCAGGTGAATAGCGGTATCGATTTGGATAAAGAAATTGATCTAATGGCACAGGATGTTTCCGTTTCACACATTTTGGAAGAAGCGCTTAAAAATGTGAATGCATCCTATGAAGTGCTAGACAAAATTATTGTCATCACTACCACTGAATTAAAACAAGGTATCACCATCAAGGGTAGCGTAACGGATATAAATGGTACTCCCATTCCCGGCGTTAACATTGTGGAAAAAGGTACCACCAATGGCGCAGTTACTGATTTGGATGGTAAGTACACAATTGGAGTAAGCTCGGAAGATGCTGTACTGAGTTTTTCATTTGTCGGTTATTTAACAGAGGAAATAGAAGTTGGAGGGCAAACATCAATTAATGTTACACTTGTTGAGGATATACAGGCATTGGATGAGGTTGTGGTTATTGGGTATGGTACCCAACGAAGA
>CAZAMT010000346.1:0-4233 GCA_964486145.1 uncultured Bacteroidales bacterium | reverse complement strand
TTTTAGTCAACAACTTTTAATTTATCCGCATAAGCATCCCACATCATTTCGATTTCTTCGAGGGTTTTGCCTTTCGTTTCAGGTACATACATCTTTGTAATAATGAATTGGATTAAACCCATAACAGCCAAAAAGCCATAAACAATGGTGCCTCCAAGGTTGGTAAGCATCCACGGAAAGAGGAAAACAACCAGCCAGTTAAAAACCCAGTTGGTGAGTACTGCCACCGACATACCTACACCACGTGCCCGGTTTGGAAAAATTTCGGAAACCAGTGTCCAGAATACTGGGCCAATGCAGCCGGTAAAGAAACTCAGGAAAAGAAACATCAGAATCAAAACAAGGATGCCATTTATTTCGGGAGCTGAGAATGCAACAGATAGCAACACCATGGAAACGGCCATCCCGGCTGAACCTATAAGATACAATTTCTTTCGACCGATGCGGTCAATAAATATTACTGCCACCCAGGTGAAAACAAAATTTACAATACCAATACCAATGGTGTAAAACAGAGCATCTCCAACGGCCAAACCAACTTTTTCCAATATGGCGGGGGCGTAATCAATAACGGTGTTTATTCCGGTCATTTGAACAAATACAGCCAGAAACATGCCGATAAGCAATACCCTGCGCAAGCCTGGATTAAAAAGTTTTTTAAATCCAATCGTTTTCTGCTTCAGGCTTTCTTTAATTTCGGCTATCTCATAATTTGCGTTTGTTTCGCCTCCTACATTCTTGAGAATCGCAAATGCCTGCTCATGAAATCCTTTATTGTACAGCCAACGTGGGCTTTTGGGCACAAAAAAGAGCAGTACAAAAAACAACACTGAAGGAATGGTTCCACTGGCAAACATCCATCGCCAGTTGTTCGGGCCAATATCATGCAACAGGTAATTGACAATATACGATACCAGGATGCCTGTAACAATGGCCAGTTGATAAAGCACAACCATCCGCCCACGGTATTTTGATGGAGCTATTTCCGAAATGTACATGGGTGAAAGGATGGATGCCGAACCAACAGCAAGCCCGCCTACCATCCGTACCAGGAAAAAATAAACAAAATTGGTTGCCAATCCGGTAGCCAGGCAAGATACAGCAAAAAACAGTGATGTGACAATAAGCATTTTTCGCCTGCCGTATATGTCTGCCAGCTTACCGGCAAACGCTGCACCGATTACACACCCCATTAGTAGCGAACTTACCCCCCAACCCAGCATGAGTTCATTCAAATCAAAATAATCTTTGATGAAAGGTACCGTTCCTGAAATGATGGCAATATCAAATCCAAAAAGCAATCCACCCAGGGATGCCACGATGCTTACTGTTAATAAAAGAGAAATGTTGGTTTTACTTTTTTCCATTATGAATTGGTTTTATATATTACCTTACCATATCGTGAAAGTGCCTGAACCGCACTCCCTCCATGCTCAAAAGCACATGCAGTAATCCATGCTGATGCTGATTCTCCGGGATTTAAAACAGTTGCATTATCCCGGTTAATCTCTGCTTCAAGGTTATGTATTCCCGTATTTGATGGCATTACACACAGCGTATATAGATCACCATTATGTGGATAACCTTTATCACCATTAGCATTCATCCAAAGCAGGCAATGATCAAAAATTTGGGAATCCCATACCAAACCAAAGCCAATGCCCGTTGCATTGTTTCTAACTGCTATCCATTTATTTTTTAAGTTGGACAGCCAATACAAATCATTGATATCAGATAAAGGAGGATGCATCTTCCGAATGTCCAGTATTCCTTCCTTTCCATCAATTTCAGTCCAGTTGCCTGTTGTACCCTGTTGCACTCTCGCGTTTTCACATTCAAAAATAGTATCATTATAAGTACAAGAAAGACCTACGTTTGGAAATGCTTCAAACCATCCGCCATGATAGGTCTCATTGAACCTGTCAGTATATTGGCCATGTGGTTTACGTAAACTTTGCAGTCCTTGCCTGGTGCACAAAAGAATAGAAATGTCTCTGGATTTATAGTTGATATCGGCAACGTTGCAACCGTTATCAGGCAGTATAGCAATACGTAGCAAGTCATTTTCAAGAAACACGATCCGGTTGCCGTTCATAACCGCTTCGAGGTACCTGCATCCAAAATTTCTGTCGCTGCATACCATCATAAACCAGACTACTTTGTGATGTTATTGATCATTTTCTGCACATTCAATTAAAAAACAGAATATCACTGTTTTCGGAAGTTGGGTTATTCATGTATAAATAGTTGTAAAAATTTTTTCAATAGTGTAAATATAACCAGTACATCGGAGAAATAAAATCAATTTCAGATAATCCAATATGACTATTGTTTCAATCCCGGGTAAGGACATCTATTTTACCATAAGTATTGAATTATGAGTTCTGTTTTCATCATCAATTTTAAGATAATAAACTCCCTTTTTCAGTGTATTCAATGAATGTGAAACCCAAAGCACATGCGCATTGGTAACAGACGTTTTCATTTTGTCAATCAATCGGCCCTGCATGTCAACAATAGTGACAACCACGTTATCGCCCCAGCTTTCATGAAGCTTTATGTTTAATTCATTACCATTGAATGGATTAGGATAAATGATTACATGCCCGGAACTTAATTCCTTGTGACTTACTGCCGTAGAAACCTGAAAATTTACTGTAATCGTCCTGTCATTTTTTACATTAATTACCTTTGGGCTGGTCACTCCGCTGGCATCGCCGGTCCAGCTAACAAACTCATAGCCTTCATCCGGAATTGCCGTCAGGGTTACCTGGGTACCTTCGTTATATGCACCTCCTGGAGGGTCCATGGTTACTGTGCCATTTTCTGCAATAATGGTAACAGTGTATAGCGGCTTTTCCCTGTAATGAAAATATCCACTACACGTCAGAAACTCGGTGTTTTCGGAAGTACATGAACAGACCATATCTTCCGTTTGATATTCCACGCCATCAATTTTAATTTTGTCAATTCTGATCTGACCATTTGTGTCCTTATAATTTGCAAACCAGGTTTTCACCATGCCGGGGTAAATCTTCCCATGAGCCTGGTGGGTTAATACCTGAAAATCATCATTCTGCATATTGCCGCCAATACTGTCAAAAATAGCCACAGGATTATCATTGATCATCAGTGTGATGGCTTCCAACCCGGTTTCTCCCGCGGCAAAAATTTCGATAAACGAACCACTGGCTGTATCTAAGGACGATCCGGTATAAAATGGTTGTAAACCATATTCATAGGCTCCAATATCCATGGGTCCGTTTACAGGATCATTAAAGGGTGGTATTTTTACCCCATCCAAAATGACCGTATCCATGGGTTCGCCAGCATCTATGGCCGGTGAAGATGATTGAAGATGAAAATTTATGGGATAATTATCGAGTTGCGGATCAACATCAAACAGGTTATGTGATTTTACAATATCATCAAATGTTGCGTCATCATTCCACACTTTGTAATTGGATGCTTGCGGTGGTTTATAAACCCAGCCGATATTGTTTTTAAGAATAACACCTTCTTTTTCTCCGGAGCAAACAAAGTTAAACGGTCCGTTGCTAAATTTGTCGTTGTTGGTGCATACCGTTGTATTATTGTATATAATTAAATTATTTATCCCCTCATTTTTAAAGCTATGGGTAATTTGAAATGTTGCCCAGACATTGTAAAGAACATTATGATCATAAATATAGTTCTTACCCCAATCGGGATAAATGCCCGAAACAATATAACCCTTTCCTCCATGGATAATGTTATGATCAATGCGAAGGAAACCTCCATCGCCTCCCATGTAAATACCTCCTCCATCACGATCCTGAATCATGAAATCGGAGATCTCGTTGTGATGAACCCTCGCGATGATATTATTGGGATCCGAATTTCTGATCCCTAACCGTATGCCTGATCTACCTGTTCTCCTGATGGTATTATAAGCAATTTCCGAATCGTATGCTTTTGAAGCGGAACTTCCCATGGCCCCATAGCCACATGCTGAATAGTTCACATCTTCGATTACATTATTCAATATTAGATGGTAATTACCAAGCATGCTTACCCCATTGGCAAAACAATACCGGATAATACTATTTTTCAGTACATGATATTCACCGCTTAAAACGATACCGCTATGCCCTCCGTACTGAAAGAAAAAATGACCGCTTACATCGGTTGAATGTGACGGATACAGGCAATGAATGCCATCAATGGTAACATGATGACTTTCAGCAATTGAAC
>CAZAMT010000345.1:0-4242 GCA_964486145.1 uncultured Bacteroidales bacterium | reverse complement strand
ATGAAACAAACATTAACATACCTGTTTTATTTACTTCTACTTTTATTCGTGGCATCATGCGCGGACGAAACAGAATACAATGCAGTAATCATAGCCAGCCAAAACGCCCATGATCCGGAAGTTTCACATGATCAGCTAAAGCAAATACTGGAAAATTCGCTGTTGTTTAATGTAGATGTTGAAATTATTACAAAAGATAAGGCTAAAACCTTTACATGTGATTTCAATGATTATCAGGTAATCGTCATGGATTATAACGGAGAAACGTGGCCCGATAAAACGAAAGAAAATTTTGAGGCATACATAAAAAACGGTGGCGGTCTGGTGGTTTGCAATGATGCTAACGGGACGTTTCCGGAATGGACGGAATATGCAGATATGATTGGTCTGGGAAGTTGGAATCCAAAACCAACTTCTGCTCATACGTTTGTTACATGGGAAGACGATCAAACAATAAGGGAAAATGCCACCGGCCTCCCCTCCCGGTCTCCTTTAGTAACCGATTTCAGAATCGACATGCGGAACAATGAACACCCCATTACAGATGGGCTTCCGGCAACCTGGCTTCACACGAAAGATATACTCCAATCTGGCCTAACAGGTCCTGCAAAAAATGTAAACCTGCTTGCGACAGCTTACTGCGACACCGCCCTGGAACTTGGTACAGGCCGCCACGAGCCAGTGATGTTTACCGTTGATTATGGAAGCGGACGTGTATTCCATACAACACTGGGGTATGGTGATGCAATGGATTGTGCCGGATTTATCGTGACCTTGTTGAGAGGCACTGAATGGGCAGCATCAGGTACCGTGACACAACAAGTGCCGGTTGATTTTCCGAACAGTGTTAGCACAAACACCTGGAAAAAGCTGAGGCCATTGACTGATGAAGAATTGTTCCGATACATTGCCCATTATAAAGTTGGAACAAGCACCATATACCTGAATACCCTTAAATTAAAAATTCGAAAGGCAATTGGGACAGGTGAAGACCTTGAAAAATATGAAACGGAAATGCTAAAATTGCTGCAATCAGAAAATGCAACGCTGGATAGCAAGAAAAAGATATGCTACGAACTTGGGTTTATGGGTTCAAAAAGCAGGGCACTGCCTGTATTGAATGAAGTATCAAAACAGGAAGGCTTAAAAGATGCCGCAAGCTATGCAATTGATCAAATAAATAACATGTGATAAAAGTGCATAAAATGCAAAAGTTAATTTAACCTGCCCTATGCAAATTTCAGTTGTCATACCATTGTTCAATGAAAGTTCAGTTATTGATGAACTATACCTTCGGTTGAAGAAGGCACTTGAAAAGGTATTTGACAACTTTGAAATTTGTTTTGTTGATGATGGCAGTACTGACCATTCACTTCGTTTGATACTGGAAATACGAAAATCTGATAAAAGGGTGAAAGTGATTTCTTTATCGCGGAATTTTGGACACCAGGCTGCGTACATGGCAGGAATGAGGCAAGCCAGGGGTGAATATGTGGTTACCATGGATGGCGATTTACAGGATCCCCCTGAGTTAATCAAAACCATGTATGATAAAATTGTTAACGGACAGTTGGATATCATACAAGCGGTGAAACGATCACGGAGTGAAGCAATTCATAAACGCATATTGTTAAACCTTTTTCATGTTTTGTACTCAAAAGTTTCAACACATAAAGGTGTAGAGCACACAGGCAATTACGCGATATACAATAGAAAAGCACTAAACGCCCTTTTGCATCTGAATGAAAAAATGATGTACATTCCAGGGTTAAGAAATTATATCGGATTCAGGCAAGGCAGTGTGTTTTACGACAGGGATAAACGGTACAACGGAAAAGCAAAAATGAGTTTTAAAAAGTTGTTTGGTCTTGCAGCAGATGCCCTTTTTTCATCCACGAAATTTCCCATCAGGGTTTGTTTGATTTTGGGGTTGATTGGAATTGTAGTTTTGTCAGGAGTAGGCTTTTATGTGGTTATTGCCAAAATAGCCGGGTTTGCACTGGAGGGGTGGCCCTCCACTATGCTCAGCCTGTTGTTCTTAGGCTTTATCCAGCTAACATTTCTCGGAGTGCTGGGTGAATACGTGTTCAGAAGTTACAAAGAAAGCCAGAACAGACCATCGTATTTTATTCAGGATATTTATGATGATACAACAGACACCAAATCTCCGATACATCAGAAATGAATAATATTTTTCCATATAAAAAAAAGCCACTAAATTTTCGGTTGACTTACCAAAGTGGGTTTTACCTTGTCTTATTCATTGCACTACCTTTATACCTTGTTTTGAGCTTGAAAACGGGAATTTCAGCAGATGAATACCTGCATTATCAGCAATCGGAAAAAGTATTGGATTACTACTTAAGCATGGGTAAGAACAAGGCGGCAGCAGAGGAAACCATAACCCACCTGAACCATTATGGACAATTTTATGATAACCTTGTAACCGCCATAGAACGATTATTCAATGTTGAAAATCGTTATGTATTTCGTCATTTGGCCAGTGCATTTGCCGGTTGGCTGGTGTTGCTTATCAGTGGATTGCTTATTGTAAAGTTAAAAGGATATCGGGCAGCACTCGTAGGCTTGGTTATTCTTATTCTATCCCCAAGGTTTTTAGGCCATTCACTCAACAATTTAAAAGATATACCATTTGCTCTTGCTTATGTATGGTTCTTTTTTGGTCTGTATCAATATCTGGTTAGTTTACCAGCAACCTCCTTAAGAAAGCTTGTGGGGTTGGGATTGAGCATTGCTTTTGCCATCAGCATAAGGATAGGAGGAGTAATTTTGTATTGCTATCTGTTCTTTTTCACATTGCTCTGGATGTATGATTTGTATTTAAATGAAAAAATAAGGGTCCCCGGTATCTTAAAAGAATTTGCCAAGCTTACCGGAATCTCGGTTGCTGCATATGCACTTGGCCTCTTATTCTGGCCCTTTGCCAACGAAGGCATGATTGCCAATCCAATAACCTCATTCCGCGTTATGGGCCATTTCCCGGATATCATTAAAGAAATTTTTGAAGGAAAGCAATACTGGTCGGATGGCCTGCCCTGGTATTTCATACCCAAAAGCATGTTGATTACCATTCCGTTGGGTGTATTTGCCGGGTTTATTGGATTTTTTGTACCATTAAAAGATGCAAAGCGTGAATCCGAGAACATATTCTATCTGTTCATCCTGCTTGGCATCCTCATACCCATCGTGTTTGTAATAGTGAATGATTCAAATGTTTACAGTAGTTGGCGGCAGTTGATTTTTGTTTATCCTCTTATAGTAATAATTAGTGCAGTTGGCATAGAGAAGGTGGTTGAAAGGTTTCGAAAACCAGTATTCTCATGGACCTGGATTATACTGCTAAGTGTTTTCTTTATTTCGCCGGTTGTTCATATGGTTAAAAATCCCGGACTGATTTATTGTTATTACAATGAATTGGTTGGGGGCGTAAAGGGTGCCTACGGAAATTATGAAATGGATTATTATGGGTTAAGTGTGAAGAAAGCATCAGAAAAATTAAAATTACTACTAAAGGATGAAAAAAATGAATATAACAGCATTGTCCTCGCATCTAATTTTCCGCATTTCGTAAATTATTTTGATAATTACGATGATTCGATGGAATTAAAAACAATCAAGTACTATCAAAGGGGGAACACGGCCTGGGACTATGCCATTATTGTGAACAGGCATATTCATCCGTTGCAGTTACAAAAGGGGCTTTGGCCTCCACAAAATACAATATTTACTGTTAACGCATCTGAAAAGGCCGTTTGTGCTGTACTTGAACGATCTACTAAAATGGATTTTAAAGGATACCGTGCTTTAATCGAAGGAAAGTTCAACCAGGCAATAAATTATTTAAATGAGGCCTTCACTCACGATCAGGGTACAGAATCAACTTACATCAACCTGGCAAGGGCATACATTTACACGAATCAATTAAAAAAGGCAAAACAAGTGCTTGAATCCTGTCAAAAAATATATCCGCATTATGATGTTGCCGTTGATGTAAAGGCGGAAATTTATATTCAACAAAAAAACTATGATAAGGCCATATTTACATTAAAAAAAAATATTCATCATAACCCAAAGTATTTTCCATCATACTATAAACTGATTTATACGTATATTGCTTTAGATGATAAACAAACGGCAAGAAAATACATAAAGCAAGGATTAAAGGCCATGCCTGAATATCGTGAAGAATTAAATAAAATCATTGGTAAAACTAAATAAACA
>CAZAMT010000344.1:0-4261 GCA_964486145.1 uncultured Bacteroidales bacterium | reverse complement strand
GCCACTTACCTGTTTTGTTAGTTTAATCCATGTTCTTTTCTTCCACTAAAATGGTTGTAGAACCCTATTTTTAAAGACAATTCTTGCTTAATTGTTATTTCTGTTATGTAACATAACATTGTATATGCTTGATAAAATTTAAAAATGGTTCTGGCATTTGAACAATTGCCATATATTCTATACATTTGCATTTCGTTTAAAGAAAACCTCAAATTAATAATAAATTAGATAAAATTATGGCAAATATTAAAGTTGGTATTAACGGTTTTGGCCGAATCGGGCGATTGGTTTTTCGTGCATCTGTAAACATGCCTGACATTGAAATAGTAGGCATCAATGATCTTATTGATGTTAATTACATGGCGTACATGCTTAAGTATGATTCAACACATGGCAGATTTGACGGTGAAGTCGAAGTAAAAGACGGAAAACTTGTTGTTAATGGACGAGAAATTCGGGTTACTTCTGAAAAAAATCCTGCGGATCTAAAGTGGAGTGAAATTGGTGCTGAATATATTGTTGAATCAACCGGCCTGTTCCTTACAAAAGAAAAAACACAGGGACACATTGATGCAGGTGCGAAATATGTTGTTATGTCGGCACCATCGAAAGATGATACACCTATGTTTGTAATGGGCGTTAATCACAAAGAATTTAAAGCTGACATGCAGTTTGTATCCAATGCATCATGTACCACAAATTGTTTGGCCCCTATTGCAAAAGTATTGAACGATAAATTTGGTATTCTCGAAGGCCTTATGACAACGGTTCATGCTACTACAGCTACTCAAAAAACTGTTGACGGACCCTCAATGAAAGATTGGAGAGGTGGTCGCGGTGCAGCCCAGAATATTATTCCATCGTCAACAGGTGCAGCCAAAGCAGTTGGAAAAGTAATACCCGCCCTTAATGGTAAACTTACAGGTATGGCCTTTCGGGTGCCCACCGCCGATGTTTCAGTTGTAGATTTAACATGCCGACTTGAGAAAGGAGCATCTTATGAAACAGTTTGTGCTGCCATGAAAGAAGCTGCAGAAGGTGAATTGAAAGATATTCTTGGTTACACAGAGGAAGCTGTTGTATCCAATGATTTTGTCGGTGATACACGCACATCTATATTTGATGCTGGTGCTGGAATCGGGCTGAATGACAATTTTGTTAAAGTTGTTGCATGGTATGACAATGAAATGGCATACTCAACCAAAGTTCTTGAGCTTATTGAACATATGAGTACAGTAAAATAAGGATTTTTCATTCACAATGGAAACATAAAAAAAAGCCTGTAAAAATTTTGCAGGCTTTTTTTTTGTTTTAAATCTCTTATTTTTAAGTAGTTCAAATAAATTCTACAAGATTGAATGGAATGTGTTCAAAAGAATTTTTATAGTGCTCTCCTAATTCCTGAACAGCTTCATCATCCTCTTCATAATGCCAGTTTACCTGACATTCACCCCCCTGATCACAATACGTATTTATGGATTTAAATAAACTAAGAATGTATTTGGATGAACCTGAATTAATGTATTCAAGCTTAAAGTCAATATTTAACGGCTTTCCATTTTCTTTAAAATACTTTTTTACCCAGTCAATCATAGGTTCATAGAATTCACCTGGATTTTCAGGTATCGACCTTCCCTCAATGAGCAAATAACCTTTATCGGTTTCAAATATAATTCCGGGTGTTGATGGGCTTTTGTCAACTATTTTACTATTCATCTTTTTTTGTATTTTGAGCACTTTTTATTCGTAATTCCAGTAATTCTCAAACAAATTTAATCGAAAAACATTGTATATGATACGAAAAAAAACAAATTTGTCTACGTTTAATCCAATATTTTTTCAAAAAAATTATACTGAACAAATCCAATACAGTTTGGTTATTCTGGTGTATTTTTCAAAATGCAACACTTGTATTTTTTTAATATTTTAGCAATTTGATTCAAGTTACTGTACTTAAATATTTCATATATGATTTTTGATTTAGACATGATTAAGAAGGTGTATCAACAATATCCGGAAACGATAAATAAATTGAAGGAGTTTATTCGTAAACCACTGACCCTTACAGAAAAAATTCTTTATACACATTTGAATGGCGGTTTGCCAACACAACCTTTTACCCGGGGAACTGATTATGTGAATTTCGATCCTGATCGTGTTGCCATGCAGGATGCCACCGCCCAAATGGCTCTGTTGCAATTTATGCAGGCAGGTAAAGACAGGGTAGCAGTGCCGAGTACTGTACATTGCGATCATCTGATACAGGCAAAAGTAGGTGCGAAGGAAGATCTGAAGAATGCTAAATCAACCAATCAGGAGGTTTTTAATTTTCTTTCTTCTGTTTCAAATAAATATGGAATCGGATTTTGGAATCCAGGGGCCGGTATAATTCACCAGGTAGTACTTGAAAATTATGCTTTTCCTGGTGGTATGATGATTGGAACGGATTCACATACTGTAAATGCCGGAGGACTGGGAATGGTAGCTATCGGCGTTGGTGGTGCCGATGCTGTTGATGTAATGGCCGGTATGCCATGGGAACTAAAATTTCCACGACTGATAGGCGTAAAATTAACCGGTCGGTTGAGTGGATGGACATCAGCGAAAGATGTTATCCTTAAGGTTGCTGGCATACTTAGTGTGAAAGGCGGCACCGGATACATCCTGGAGTATTTTGGTGAAGGCGCTAACAACATTTCCTGTACAGGCAAGGGTACTATTTGTAATATGGGAGCTGAAATAGGCGCTACAACTTCACTGTTTGGCTATGATCAAAAAATGTCTGATTATCTGCGTGGCACAAAAAGGGCGGAAGTTGCTCTTGAAGCAGATAAAATCGGCGAATATTTAACAGGTGATGCGGAAGTATACGATAACCCGGAAAAATACTTTGACCAGGTAGTTGAAATTAATCTAAGTGAATTGGAACCCCATGTAAATGGCCCGTTTACTCCTGATTTGGCTACACCTGTATCAAAATTTGCAGAAGAAGTTAAGAAGAATGACTGGCCGGAAAAGTTAGAGGTTGGGTTGATTGGATCTTGTACAAATTCATCATACGAGGATCTAACTCGGGCTGCATCCGTCGCTCAACAAGCAGTTGACAAAAATCTGAAAGTAAAATCCGAATTCACGGTAACACCGGGCTCCGAACAGGTAAGATTCACGGCTGAAAGGGATGGGCTGCTCGATACTTTTGAAAAGATAGGCGGAGTGGTACTGGCAAACGCATGTGGCCCCTGTATTGGACAGTGGGCAAGACATGGTGCAGAAAAACAAGAGAAAAACTCCATCATGACATCATTTAACCGGAATTTTGCCAAAAGGAATGATGGTAATCCAAATACACATGGATTTGTTGCATCCCCGGAAGTTGTAACTGCATATGCCATCGCCGGCAGTTTAGCTTTCAACCCAATGAAGGATAAATTAATCAATGAAAATGGCGAGGAAATATTACTTGAAGAACCCATAGGAATTGAAATGCCTGCAAATGGTTATGCAGTTGATGATAATGGTTATCAGGAACCTGCGGAAAATGGAAGTAATATTGAAGTAATCGTTAAACCTGATTCGGAGAGACTTCAGTTGCTGTCTCCTTTCCCGGCATGGGATGGAAATGACTTTTCAGGGTTGAAACTTCTAATAAAAGCCAAAGGAAAGTGCACAACGGATCATATCTCTATGGCCGGGCCCTGGCTTCGGTACAGGGGGCATCTTGAGAATATTTCCCAAAATTTATTAATGGGAGCTGTCAACTATTTTAATGATGAAACCAATAGGGTGATGAACCAAATAACAAAGGAATATGTACCTGTCTTTGAAGCAGCCAATCAATATAAAAAAGATGGAACAGGTTCCATCATTGTGGGAGATGAAAACTACGGTGAGGGGTCATCACGAGAGCATGCGGCAATGGAACCCAGGTTTATGGGTGTTAAAGCGGTTCTGGTCAGGTCGTTTGCCCGGATTCATGAAACAAACCTTAAAAAACAGGGTGTATTGGCGATAACATTTGCAAACAAGGATGATTATGAAAAGATACAGGAAGATGACCGTATTGATGTAACAGGTCTTTCAGATTTTGCTCCCGGTAAATCACTGACTGTTGTACTGCATCACAGTGATGGATCTGATGAATCAATCCAGGCACTTCATTCTTATAATGAAAATCAGATTAAATGGTTTAAGGCAGGTTCCGCTTTGAATTTAATCAAAAAGCAAGAAGAAAAATAATTTCGCATTAAACAACTTTTAATTC
>CAZAMT010000343.1:0-4296 GCA_964486145.1 uncultured Bacteroidales bacterium | reverse complement strand
ATCAATCAATATTTTCTGATTATCAATCATCATATTTTATTTTGCCACTAATTTAAAAAAAATGGCTGAATCTGAAACTATTTACTCGTTTACAGCTTGCCTGCAACTTAAATATACGAGTAAAAGCAGATAGTTATATAATTTTCTCTATTTCCTGATTCAGGATACTTGTGAGTTTGGTTGCCAGAATGTGATAATATCTTTTATTCTTGTAAGATACTATCCATTGTAACCCTTTAACTGCATTTGTTGTGAATATCTCATCGGCATTCATTAGGTCTTGTTGCAATAACGGAATATTATCAAATACCGGAATATTGTTTTTTTTGGCCAGGTGGATTATCTTCTGCCGCATTATCCCGTCCACACAACCTTCCTTTAATGAAGGTGTAAACAGTGCACTTTTTTTATAAACAAAGAAATTTGAGCTTATTGCCTCACACAAATGTCCATTTTCGTTAAGTAAAAAGCATTCGTCATATTGGTTGATTTTGGCATATAACCCTGCCATAACATAACAGAGACTGTTGGCATGTTTAAAATTTGAAAATCGATTGATGGGCACCTTATCATCAGCATATATTCCCAGGTTTTTCCCACCCTTGTTAAGGGCAAACAATTCGGGAGTTACCGGTTCGCATTCGATAATAAAGGAGATTTTGTTTTCAACAGGGATATAATTTCCGGCGCTGTCACGGTAAACAGTTATCCTTAACCTGCCACCCTTGAAAATTCTGTTTTTTGTAAGTAATTTCTCACATAGCTCATACAAATAATCCATATGAAAGTGTTCCGGTACATCAAACTGTAATTGTTTCATGCCTTTGGTCAGCCTTTGATAGTGTTCTTTAAAAAACAGCGGTTGATTGCCAACCGACCGGATACTTTCAAATATTGCATCACCATACCTAAAGCCGCGATTGTGGTAATGAAGAACGGGCTTATCGGCTTTGATATTTATTCCGTTATGGCAAATGTATTTTGACTGTGATAAACCCATTTAAAGCAAATGCAAATAATTGTTCAGGTTTTCATTTTCTTTTATACAAATGGATCTCACTCCGGCCTTTTCTCCGGCCATGACATCTGTATCTCTATCACCAAAGAAAAAGGAGGCTGACGGGTCAATATGAAAACGAGCAATGGCCTTTTCCAGCATCTGGGAGTCGGGTTTACGACAAATGCAGTTTTCAACATCGGTGTGGTGCTGGCAGTAGTATATTTCATCGAGATAAAGTTGTTGTTTTTCCAGTTCGTTCTTTAGATGACCATGCAGGGTTTCTACATCAAATTGCGTATAAAAATTTTTTGCAATTCCACCCTGATTGCTGATCACAATAACAAGGTATTTTTTTTCTTTAACTGATTTAAGAAAACCAATGATCCCTTCATTAATAATAAAATTTTCCAACTGATATACATAGTAGTTGTCACCCGGATTGTTGATGACACCATCCCTGTCCAGGAAAACTGCTTTTTGTTTGTTCATTAATTAAATATTTGGTTGATGAATATTTTAATATAGTCCAGATTGAACAGCAGCGGAACGGTAAATCCATATAACGCTCCAAGCAAATGAGCATCATGGTTTACATTGTCACTTTCTTTGCGGCTCATGTAATGGGAATAGGCTATATAAATCAGACCAAAGATGAACCCGGGAATCGGAACCGGGAAAAACAGAAACATAATGCTACTGTCCGGGTTAAAAAGGATGCTTGCAAATAAAATCGCTGATACTCCACCGGAAGCACCAACTGCATTGTACAAATAATCATCTTTGTGTTTAAATAATGTTGTTAATGATGAAACTACAATAGCACTCAAATAAAAAAGGAGATAGATCAAACCATTACCAATCATCACTTCCACATATTTTCCAAAAAAGAAAAGGGTAAGCATGTTGAAAATTAAATGTGTCCAGTCAACATGAATGAATCCGTGGGTTAACATTCGTTGCCATTCCTTTCGGTGATATACCTGGTATGGATTTAACTGGTATTTTGCCATGAGGGCACTATTATTAAAGCCCCCAACGGATATTAACACGGTTACAACAATGATCAATAAGGTAAAAAGACTAACTCCCATGGTGAATGTTTTGCGCAAAAATAGTTATTCTTAAATAACTCTTAATGCATGATTTTATAAACCAATTCCTTTAATAAATCCGAGGCTGGTGTTGAAACGTTGCTTACTCCTTTACTTTTTAAATCATATTCACGCAGGATACCAATAATGTCAACCACTTTTTTGGTATTATAGTTTCTGGCAGCCATTTGATAATCTTTTACAAAAAAGGGGTTTATTTTTAAGGTTGCTGCAACGTTTCGTTGCGATTTGTCTTGCAGGAAATGATACATTAATACTTTGCTGAAGAAAAAATACAGACTGGTTATGGTAAGGGTAATCGGATTTTGACCGGGATTTTGCCCGAAATAGGTGATGATTTTGTTTGCTTTTAGCACATTTCTTTTGGTGAGGGCGTTTTGTAATTCAAAATTATTGTAATCCTTGCTGATTCCAATATTTTTTTCGATATGGGCAGGTGTAATTTTGTTTTCATCAGCAGGAAGTGTGATTATAAGTTTTTGCAGCTCATTGGATATTTTGTTTAAATCGTTACCGAGATATTCCGTTAAAAGGCTTGCTGCACCCGGTTCAATATTGTATTTTTTGGCTTTTAGGAATGCATTGATCCAACCAGGAATTTTATCATCATAAAGTTTTTGGGAATGAAAAACTACACCATTTTTTTCCAGTGCTTTATATACTTTTTTCTGTTTGTGAAGCTTCTGAAATTTATAATTGATTACCAAAATGGTTGATCTTAATGGTTGCTCGGCATAATAAACAAGGTCTTCAATTTTTTTCAAATGTTGCGCTTCACGCACAATTACTACCTGGTGACTGGCCATCATTGGGTATCGTTTTGCAGTATTGATAACAGTGCCAATATCGGTATCTTTGCCATATAAAACCGTAAGATTAAATGACTTTTCAGATTCGGTAAGAACATTTTTTTGAATGTAATCGGTGATTCGATCAATGTAATAAGGTTCATCGCCCATTAAAAAATAAATGGGGCTGTATATGTTTTTTTTTAGGTCGGAAACGATATCTTCATACTTCATATACCTGGCTTGAAATTTAAGTCAAAAATAAATAAATTTTAAACTTGCGTGCAGACAGACGGATATAAAACTGACAAAATGGATTTAAACTTTCCTGAACTTTCATTTCCGCAGTATTCTTTTAAAATACGTCATCAACATGATGTAGGTGAGATTTTTGACTCAGTAAGAAGAAAGTATGTCAGGCTTACACCGGAAGAGTGGGTGCGTCAGCACATTGTTATGTATCTGGTTCATGAAAAAAAATTTCCTGTTTCACGTCTTTCGGTTGAACATGCATTAAAATACAATCAATTAAGTCGCAGGGCTGATATAGTTTTTTTTGGAAAGTATGGCCAGCCTTTGTTGGTAACTGAATGCAAGGCACCGGAAATAAAAATTAATCAACAGGTGTTTGACCAGGTTGTGAGGTACAATTATGTACTTAAGGTAAAATATATCATGGTTAGCAACGGGATACAAAACTATTGTTGTGAAGTGGATTATGAAAAACAAAAATGTAATTTCCTGAATGATATTCCCGAATATTCCATCATGTATGATGATTAATTAGCTGGAGTAAATATTCGTCAGTCCATCCTTTGGCAGTTTTTGTCCATTCTTTCTTTAGTCCGATGATTGAAAACCCCATTTTTTCAAAAAGGTCAAGGCTGCTATGGTTGCTAACAGTAATGTTACAATACAACTGATGTAGTTTTAGAATTTCAAAACCATAATCAATGAGAAGTTTCAAGGCTGTTTTTCCATATCCTTTTTTTCTTTCGGATTTATCGGCTATTAAGATACCTATTCCGGCCCTTGAATGGTGAGGATCAAAATCAAACAGATCAACAGCGCCGATGGGTTTTACACCGTTTTGTCCCACAAGTTCAATAATCATTCGCAATTGTTTTGTCTGATAAATATCGAGATGTGAGTCTTCAAGATACTTTCTTAAAATGTATTTTGAAAAAGGTACATAGGTATTGCTTATTTGCCAAACTTCCGGGTTGTTCTCCCAAAGATAAAGACACTCTAAATCTTCAGGCTCCAGGGCACGTAAATTAATGTTTTTGTATTCCATGTACTGGTTTTCATTGTTTCATTACAAATTTAAAATTATCATAATAATTTATGGGTTTGGTCTAAAAAGCCTTCAAACTGCTGATTTTTGTTGTTTTCA
>CAZAMT010000342.1:0-4303 GCA_964486145.1 uncultured Bacteroidales bacterium | reverse complement strand
ATATTGCAAATTCTGCATAGTTATGAAAATTTTACTCGGTCAGTACTGATTTTTTTTGTGATTTTAAGCCATTGAAGGTAACACAATCATAAATGTAGTGCCATTTCCTACTTTTGTTTCATAACTGATTGTTCCCCCTGTATTCTCAATAATGTTCTTGGTAATTGCCAGGCCAAGACCCATGCCACTTGTTTTGGTAGTAAAGTTTGGCCTAAATAGATGATCCTGAACATCATCAGGTATTCCAACACCATTATCTGAAATTTGAATGATAACCTTGCCGTTTGATTCTGACAAGTCAACCCTGACTATACCTTCGCGGTCATCCGGAATTGATTGTACCGCATTTTTAATAATGTTCAGGAATGCCCGTGCCAATTGCTCTTTATCAGCATAAACAAACACCTCTGAAATTCCGTGATGTGCTATTTCAAATTTTACATGATCATTATTTTGAAAAAGTTTTTCACTGTCAATCAGCACATCAACCACATTAATTTTTTTGTAAGTACCCGATGGCATTTTTGCAAAATTGGAAAAAGCCGTTGCAATATATGACAGGTTATCAATTTGGGTAATCATCGTTTTTGAGAAGTGCTTTAAATAATCATCCATGTTTTCCTTCCTGTCATTGTAAGTGCGCATAAGATGTTGAACGCTCAATTTCATCGGAGTAAGCGGATTTTTTATTTCGTGAGCAATTTGTTTCGCCATTTCGCGCCATGCCGATTCCCGTTCTGATTTAGCAAGAAGTTCAACACTCCTGGCCAGTTCATCAATCATTCGATTATAATCACTTACAAGGCTGCCAATTTCATCTTTCGCGGTATAGTTGATATGCTCCGGATGTTGCCCCAACTTGATGGTGCCGAATTTTAACTGCAACATGCGCAGTGGCCGTGTGATTTGGTCAGAGATAATAACGGCCACCACAACGGTTAACAGAATCAGTAACACGTAAATATTGATTACGGCAACGATAAGATTTGATACCTCTGCTTTGATGACATTTTGTTTTGTAAAGTACGGTAAATTAAGGTAAGCCAGAAGATTTCCGTCTTTGTTCATAAATGGCACATATGCTGATAGATAACTCAACTGCCCAATCCGTTCGGTGTGAACATACTCTGCTTTCATGTTGATAGCTAACTCTTTATATGCGAGCATATTCATCCTGTCGGATATCAGGTTCTTATCGTAAATCTCGGGCCGGGAAGTAGCAAGCAGATGACCATTTGGATTGTAGAGATTTATATCTGAATAAAAAACATCCGAGAATTTTATTAGTAGCTGGGTTAGGTTGTCGTATTGCGATGAAAACCAGTTCGGGCTAAGTCGTTTTTCATACCTGAGCTTATGATCCAGTTCAATGTATACAGACTGAATTTTCTCGCTTAAAATATCGTAATGCTTTGTTTTGTACTGAGATATACTGAAGAAAATTGTACCTCCGCCAATTAAAATAAGTGATAACAGTAATATGGTAATAATGGAAAACTGAATCTTGTTTTTGAAATTTGATTCGAACCGCCGTTTAAGAAATGGAAGGTTAATGAACAGAAGGATAAGACTTACCAGTAAATAAAAGAATGCAAAAATATAGGATATACTTACGAGTAGGTTGAAAATGGTCACCGATGGGGTGCTTACAATGATGATATTATCATCGTCAACTTTGTAAACAACATGGTCGTAACCCTCGAACGACACAGAATTGAATTCATCATTAAATTCACCATAGGTATAGCTACGCAGGCTATAAGGAAATGAACCGGACTGGGTTATAAGGTTTCCATTATTGTACTTTGCATACGAATACTTATTGATTATTTTGTTTCCTGATATTTCATCATCTAAAAGAAGTTCGGGGTACCCCAGCTCTGCAGTTAATCTCCTGGAATCAAGTTCAATAAAAAGAGTCATTTCACGTCCGGAGAAATCATCGACATATCGTATTGTGCCAATATAGCTAATCCTACCGTTGAGATTGTCCAAAAAATGAAAATTGGTGCCGTGCAGTACCTCGCCATTTTCTATAATCATGGTATCAAAAAATGGATAACATGGAATCCAATCTTCAATATACACACTATCTGTTGGTTTACAGATGGTTATCTGTAAATCATATTTTGACCAGAATCCATTGAAATAGTTTTTTTTCAAATAATTAAACATGTCTTCTATGTCATCCATGTCAATATTGGTATCCATGATATATTCATGCATAGTACTGTCTGACTGTAATGCAGGATCAATTTCTTCCAATAATAATTCGGCAACGGGGTCATGCTCAGTTGCCAGACTCACAGCCAGAACTTGTTTTCCTCGAAATTCCTTTTCTCGGGTTAAATGGTTAATTAAAAAGACTGTCAATATGGACGTGATAAGTATCAACAGAACACTTTGAGAATACTTTGGGATAACCGGTTGCCTTCGCTTTATTACTGAAAGAATGAAAATAAAAACAAAGAAAAACAGTACAGAAAAGGGATGTATCTGAATTTCCTGTTGCATGCAAATCAGGTAAACAAGTATCCAGCTAATCAAAAGAAAAACCAATAGCTGAAGGTTTTTGCTAATGTCTTTAAAAATTTGAAAATATTTTATGATGATTAGTGACAGACTTAAATAGTTGATTCCTATAATCAGCAGTCCGACAAAACTAAATACACTTAAATCAAGTACTTTATAGGTTTCAAGGGTCAAGCTTGAGTGATAAATAAGGACACGAAACAATTGCTGAAAAATCACAAAAATCCCAATGGTAAGCAGTAAATAAATAGCTGCAAAAAGCTTTTTCAGCAGTGGTTTACCGGAACAATTGTTACTGACCCGAAAATGCTGATAAAAAGTATACGCTATAACCAAAAAAAAGATCGTAAACAACAGTAAATCACCCAGAGTTGGAAGAAAATCTGAAGCCGCAAAATACACAGGACTAAACAAGTCCAGAGAATAAAACGCCCTGGGAACCTGATATTCAACCATGACCCACTTGACGATTGCCAAAAATATGAAAAACAAGATGATAAATAAATTTCGTTTTCGGACGCTTTTTACCTCACCAATCATAATGATGATCATAAAAAATATACCAATGATCCCTAAAAAATAAAACAACGCAGGTAAATACGTATATAAAAACGCAAACTTTTTAGCATCATTGAAATGGATAGAGAAAAGATAGTCGTTTTCACTGTTAAACACCCGATAATATTCTTTTTGAGGATTGGGCGATATGATTGCCTTATCAGGAATATGAAAATCTTCTTGAAATCCATTTTTTAAAAACGCGTTTTCGTACGGGTAATTTTTCTTGATAAGGATTAGCCCCACCATTTCAAACCGCCCAACACGTTTGTTTTTAACTGCATAAGAAGCATTTCCGATGGAAATAAAGTTACTTTGAAAACCATTTTGCTGCAACCTGTCTTTTACCGGAATCGTGTTGTTTGACCAGTAAACCAACCGATTATCCACATATACAAACAGGGCAATTCCTTTTTCATGCAACAAATTTTTTGAGAAATCCATTTGCGCATTAAAAATTTCACTGGGTTCCAGATTCTCAATTTTGGTAAAATACGATTCAACAAGTTTTTCTTTTCGTGCTATCTGGTTTTCAAATTTCCGTATATCCTTTGCACCATAATTTATATCTGGCAAAAGAACTTCTTTAAATAAGGCAAGCAGAAGAAAACCTGCCATTACAACCAGCGGTATTTTAATTTTATTCCACATTTCATTCATTATGATATGGTTCGTTTCGCAGAATTGTTAATGCCCGGTACAGTTGTTCTAAAAAAATAAGTCGCACCAGTTGGTGTGAAAAGGTCATTTTTGAAACAGACAACTGAACATTTGCTTTTTTTTTCAACGAACCACCAATTCCCCATGCTCCACCAATAACAAAAACCATTCTTTTATTTCCTGTTAAAAAAACTTTTTGCAGGTAATCTGCAAATTCAACCGACCGAAAGCTCTTTCCCCTTTCATCAAGAATAATTAGGTAATCATCATCCCTGATGTATTTCATCATTGCTGATTCTTCAGCTTGCAAAATTTCATTCTTTGAAGCTATTTTCTGACTTTTCTTTATCGTTGGGATCATTATGATTTCAAAAGGCATATAATGCTTAATCCTTTCGCTGAAATCAACGACAGCCTCTGACAAATAGCCTTTTTGTGTTTTCCCGATGACGATCAATACAAGTTTCACACGAATAAAGATATACAATTCTCCAGTGATTGGTAATATTACTGCATTTTGAATAAAGAAATCACCCGTGACAAAACATTATAA
>CAZAMT010000341.1:0-4329 GCA_964486145.1 uncultured Bacteroidales bacterium | reverse complement strand
TTTCGCATAGCTTCAGCGGAGCAAGCACTACCACGATTGAAATAAGTGCCAAATTAAGGTTTGAATACAATTTTTAAAACATGAAATCAAGTGAACGAATAAGGCAAATCATCAATCACCAGGAGTCTGACAGAGTTCCATATGACTTAGGTGGCACAACTGTAACGGCAATCACAAGGAATGCTTACATTGCTGCAATGCAGGCAAGAAATGTAACTCCGGATATCAAATCATCGGATGTGGATTTCATCCAGCAAATAATCATTCCATCTGACGATATCCTTGATTACCTGGGAGTGGATACCCGAAGAATTGGAGCAAATCGCGTTCCGGGAATACATTGGGATGAAATAAATAAACGGGATACGATCCAGGTTGATGACATTTACGGATGCACATGGAATTACCAAAAAGAAAAGGATACTTATTTTAACCAGTCTTCTTTTCCCCTGGAATCATTTGATACACTATCACAAGGTATTCTAACAATGAAAAAAATTCATTGGGATGCATACAAATCATTTTTATACAATGCGCTTAATGAACAAATTACAAATACCGAAAGTTATGGTGTTATTGCAGATCGCAATTCAGCCGGTCTCACGGAAAACAGTCTCCGGGTGAGAGGCTATGAGAAATGGTACATGGACACAATCATCGAACCGGAAGCTGTGGAAGAATTACTTGAAAAATTTACAATCGACAAGCTGAAATACTGGGATTTGGTGATTGACTGGGCCGTTCAAAACAACCGTACACATGATATACAAGTAATTTCCGAAGCAGACGACCTGGGTTCACAAAGCACTACAATCATTGATCCCGACCAGTTACGCTCGATGGTAATTCCCCGTTGGAAAAAAATCTTTCAACATATAAAAAGCCGAATGCCGCATGTAAAAATATTTATGCATAGTTGCGGAGCTATCCGCGAAATCATTCCTGATTTCATTGATGCTGGTGTTGATATTCTTAATCCTGTTCAGTTCACTGCATCAGGAATGGAACTAAAAGGACTAAAGAAAGATTTTGGAAGGGAGATTACGTTTTGGGGAGGTGGTGTGGATACGCAAAATACCTTGAACAACGGTACACCGGAGCAAGTGAAAGACCAGGTTAAGAAAATTCTGGATATTATGGCCCCCGGTGGTGGATTTGTGTTTGCACCTGTTCATAATGTGCAGGATGATGTAAATCCTGATAATTTTTGGGCCATGTGGGATACACTGAAGGAATATGGTAAGTATTAATCATACATAAATTCAATAAAAATGAAACTAATTTACTCATTAACAGCTATTTTTGTCATTCTATGTGCAGACATTGACATCATATACAGTCAGCAGTGTAAGATGGATAATCCCGTATTTGTTTTTAACAATGCCTTTAACCGCAGGGATATACCTTACAACGAAATAGCTGAAATACTCTACGATCTGGGTTATGATGGCATTGAACACCGTGAAATAAAAGGGCTGTTTGAACTTAAAGAAGAATTGAACAAATATGGTTTAAAACTATTCACAGACTATGTTGAGATAGATTTGGATAAAGAACAACCTTACCTGGAAGAGTGGCATAACGTACTTCCAAAACTGAAAGGTTCTGACCTGATTCTGTGGGTGCATATCCACAGCGAACGATTTGAGCCTTCGGATACATTAGCAGACAGTGAGATAGTGCCAATTTTGCAGGAACTGGCAGATTTGGCCAATCCGTATGGTATTCGGATTGCTATATATCCGCATGTTAACCTTATAGCTGAAACCCCTGAAGATTCGTACCGGCTTGCCAAACTTACAAACCGTGATAATGTTGGTGCCGTGTTCAATCTACCACATTTCTTGCGTACGGATAAGGAAGAAAATCTTGAAAGCGTTTTGAAAAAGGTTACCCCTGCCCTGTTCGCAGTATCAATAACGGGAGCTGATAAAGGCAATACAAAAGAAATGAGTTGGGATCGGTTAATACAGCCTGTTGGAGAAGGTAGTTTTGATACATATAAAGTTGTTAAACTACTTCTGGATAATGGCTATGAAGGCCCCATCGGTATACAGTGTTATAACATCGAAGGTGATCCCAGGGATTTTCTGAAAACCTCAATGCATTCCTGGCAACATTTCAAATCTATCTACGAAGAAGGGCATAACTCACTTACAGATAAAGAAATCGCTAATGGATGGAAATTGCTTTTTGATGGTTATTCAACCGATGGATGGAGAGGAATAACAAAAGACCACTTTCCCCGTGATGGCTGGATAATCAAAAACGGGCAGATTCGTATTGATGCCATGGATGGCGCTGAATCGGGAAACGGCGGCGATATCATTACCAAAGAAGAGTTTGGTGATTTTGAATTAAAATGGGAATGGAGAATGTTGACCAAAGGTGGTAACAGCGGAATAAAATATTACGTGAAGGAAGAATTAACCGATAATAGATCTTACGGTTATGGCCTTGAATACCAAATTCTTGATGATCAAAACCATTCGTGGATGCTGGAAGGGAAAATGAAACCCAACGATTATCATACGGCAGGTGCATTGTACGAATTCTTTCCGCCATCAAAAAGAAAACAAGTTAAACCGCTGGGTGAATGGAACTCCAGCAAAATAGTTTCTAAAAATAACCATATTGAACACTGGTTAAACGGAGAAAAAATTCTTGAATACAAACGTGGTAGTGATGACTTTATGAGAATGCTTAAGAAAAGTAAATTTAAACATATTCATAATTTTGGTATGGCTGAGAAGGGCCATATCCTTATACAGGATCATGGTAGTAATGTGCATTTCAGAAATATAAAAATTAACGAATTTTAAATCAATACTTATGAAACGAAGAAAATTTATACAAAATGCAACTGCAACAGGTCTTGGAATTAGTGCATCTCCAACGATTTTAACAGGTAATTCCTGGAAGCGTGCCAACGACAGGGTAAATGTTGCTGTTATCGGTATCCGGGGAATGGGGCAAAATCATATCAAAGCTTACCAGGCACTGGATAATGTTCACGTGAGCGCATTGTGCGATGTTGATGAGAACTTATTCCCCGAGCGGGTGCAAAAGCATTTTATTGACAGGGGGTTGAAAAAACCAAAGCTTTACAAAGATTTACGAAAGCTTTACGAAGATAAAGATATTGATGCGGTTTCCATCGTTACACCAAATCACTGGCATGCGCTGGCCTCTATTTGGGCTATCCAGGCAGGTAAACATGTTACTGTTGAAAAGCCATGCTGCCATAACATTTACGAAGGACAAAAACTTGTGGAAGCCGCCGAAAAATATAATGTTATTGTTCAGGATGGTGCCGAACAACGAAGTAATCCCTGTGCCCTCACCATGGCTGATTTTCTGCACAACGGAAATTTAGGGGAAGTGTACATGGCCAAGGGAATGTGCTACAAGTGGAGAGATACGATCGGAACAACACCTGAAGAGCCTGTACCTGCTGGTGTCGATTACGATTTATGGCTGGGTCCGGCACCAAAACGCCCGTTTACGCAAAACAGGTTTCATTACAACTGGCACTGGAACTGGGACTATGGCAACGGCGATATTGGAAACCAGGGTGTACATGAAATTGACATTGCCCGTTGGGGGCTTGGTGTAACGCTGCCAACAAAAATAAGTGCCGTTGGTGGCCATGTGATGTTTGATGATGACCAGGAAACCCCAAATACCCTCATGGCAATGTACGAATTTCCTAATCGCGATGGCAACGGGGATAAAAAGAAAATCATGCAGTTCGAGGTTCGACATTGGTGCACCAATCGCGAAGGAATCGGATCCTTTGAAGATGAGAAAAACAATTACATGACCAGTAGCAGTAATAACATTGGAAACTTGTTTTATGGGTCAAAAGGATACATGAGTAAAACAGTGAAAAACTGGCAGGTTTATTTAGGCAAACAAAGGGAACCAGGCCCATCGGGTGAAGGCAGAGCAAACCATTACCAGCATTTCATTGATGCCATTAGAGCAAACGACCAGAAACTTGCCATGGCAGATATCAGAGAGGGCTTTTATTCATGTGCTTTGATTCACCTTGCGAACATTTCGTACCGAATAGGCCGCAGCCTTGAATTTGATCCCAAAACAATGAGATTTGTAAATGACAATGAGGCAAACCATATGCTAACCAAAGAGTACAGGGAACCATTTGTGGTACCTGACAAAGTATAGCATTTTCCTAAAAATTGAAGATGGTTCGGTAGAAAAAATACCGAACCTTTTATTTGCTTAAATTATTTACTTGTCTTTATACCTGTATTCAATTTCCAGGGTTGGTCTCATTTCCGTATATGAAGCTTCTTCTTCTGCAAA
>CAZAMT010000340.1:0-4361 GCA_964486145.1 uncultured Bacteroidales bacterium | reverse complement strand
TTGTCCGACAATTGGCGGATAGCTTGCTCCGATTTGTCGGAGGTCTGTTTCATCTCCTTTTACTGGTTGACTATCATCGTTCCATTTGGATCGATATGAAGTTGCCAATACCCTGTCGTTTCCATTTTACTCATAAATAAACCAGGCCGTTGCAATGCATTCTTTTTCGGCTATTACCCTAACCCAGTGAGCAGCGTATCCATCAGGAAACTGGTGGTTCAGCACAACACCCTTTTCAAGCTGAAATTGATCATAAACCTGCCAGCCGGTATGATCTACGTTTACTTCAACAGTCATGATTACATCCTCATCGGCAAGCAGTTTCATCGTTTTTATATCGTAGTTTGTCATCAGGTAAGGTAATGAAGGTTCACCGGCAGCAACTTTGGTCTCTTTCCACGGGCCACCCTGACCGGTGGGTTTACCAAATTTCCAGATATCATCAATAGCGCCAAACCAAAGGCCTGTGTTCAAACTGTCCGAACGAAAGTAATTTCCATCGGGCCGGGCATCCTTTTTTGTTCCCGTAAGAACCAGTAATCCGCGCCAGGTGCAATAATCGAGGATTTGTTTTTTGTGTGTGGCAATGGGCCGTAAGGCTTCCAGGCCGGCCTCCCTCGGAAATTCATAAAACGTGCCATGGGCATTCAGCATGTACCGCTCCGATTCAACTTCGCGAATGCCCCGGGGCCAGCCCTGAACAAAAGGTGAATCGTACGTTGGATCAGTTTTTGGTAATAGGTATGTTCCTGTTTCATCCTGAACAACAACAGATGATTTGTTGATACTTATATCCTTTTTTATTTCCAGTATTTCCACTGCGGTGGTAAGCTTGTTTTCTTCGGTATCCGAAATAAATTTTATGTTTTCATCAACTTCTAAGTACCGCCGGGTTTTTTTACCGGATATATCAATAAACTGCAGGTTTTTATTGTACCCTGAAGGCCTGATCCAGCCGGAATGGACATTCGGTTGATAATCAACATCCGCCAGTGCCTGAAAGATCTCTTTCTGGTTTTCGGTATGGCGACTTTTGGCGAGGTAATGAAAAAATGCTGTTGCTGTACAGGCTTTATCTGTTGTAACACGAATCCACTGACCCTCAACATATGACGGAAAAACATGGAAACTGTATTCGCCAGGATGAACAGTTTCTTTGTGAACTTCTGACCATTCACCATTGCCCTGAACATCTGTCTCGAACGTAAACTGCACTGTATCAATGGCATCGTGGTACAAATGCACAAGCTTTCTGTACAGGCCCCTGAATAAATACGGGTCTGATGGTTCATTTGCTTCCACGGCATCCCTCAGCCAGACACCTCCCCAACCGTTTTCGGCGCCCCATTTAAATAAATCCTCATATTTACCAAACCAAAGGTTGGATTGCGCTCTCCCGGCATAAGGATTCTTCAGGATGGAGGTTTCATCGGTTGCCAGGACAAGTTGTCCGTTCCAGTTACAGAAATCGGGTACATACCGCAGATGGTTGGCAATGGGTATAAGACCAGAGGAATTTTTTATTGAAAATGATTCGGGAAAATCGTAAAACATTCCGTGCATGTCCATCAGCATTTTATCGTTACCGATATCCCGTATCCTGGGCCATTCAGTATACCAGCCCCCCCAATGATCATAGGTGTGAGTAGCTTTTGGCAGGCGAAAAGTGTACCAGCTACCTTGCTCAAGCAGCTTGAGAATAACCGACCGCCTGTCCCATCCAATGCTCCAGGCCACTTCCTCAGGATCTTCATAACCATAAATATTGCCGGGGCCGGTAACATCAGTAAATTGCTTTCGTTCCACTATATTCCAGGTATCTCCGTCCCATTCAGCCAATACACCCATTTCTTCAACGTTTTGAGGAGGTCCTCCTGCCTGCAATAATCCTTTTTCAATGTCAAATACCTTGTGTTCCCCGTTGTTTGCAATGATTAACCGGCCTTGTGTCGTGTATGCTCCTTTTCCGTGCCAGCCGGGTACAGGCTTATGAAACAGTTTGGTAACGCTTAAATCATATACGTTTGCTTCATACAGCATACCCTCCATATCATAGTAATAAACCATAGACTCAGGTTTGTCCAGGTGCCTGGTAGTTGCTGTGAGTCTTCCAGGCATTACATCCGGATGAATAACACGAACATTAGCAGCAGTATCAATAAGGTACGGACCAATTAACAGTTGCTGTGAGGGTTTGTGGATCATGCGGTTGGCTGGTGTTCCTCCAACACTCTCAGGGTGGATCGTCACATTCAGATCCTTATCTATGGAATATAATTTGTCTGAACTGCCGTTGGGACAGTGCGGTGAATAGGTTACCATCCATAATTTACCGGCCCAGGGAACTATTGCCCCAATGCCCGTTTCATTGCCATTGCTTCCGCATAAAATACCATCTCCTTCATTAAACACAGCAAGATGAGGATATACCCCGCTAATGTTGAGGTATTCCTTTTCCGGTTGGTTAGGGTTTTTACAACCTGCAAGAAAAGAGAAAATAAAGATTATCAGAACAGTTTTTTTCATTATGAAGTAATATTATGCTTTTACAAAATAAATATAAGATTTCTGAACATAATACAGTTAAATTTTCCAAAAACAGGTACATTTTGATGATGAATGGTGTAAAAAATTACAAGAGATAATTTGCATGGCAAAAAAAATGCTCTCAGCACAATTGAATGATGAACATCGCCTTCCAGCTTCCACCGTTGCAACAATTTTTCCCGAATCAAGGCCGATTTTCGATTTATACATATTGCAAATCAGAGGCATGTTGAAAAATCAGGGTTTTGTACCCTTTGTGATTTCCCTCAGGGAGTTAGGTGTAAAGCCTTAATTATCAGCAGTTTGAAGACCTTTTGGATCAAACCCATGCATGTAAAAACAAGAATATGAATGTTACCGTTCAGATATGTTCATCCATCCTGCAATCAGCCGTTTTCCTCCTGGTACTTTTCCTGCATGGCTTCAACGAGAATATTATCTAAGCAGATAATATATTCAAGTGCTTTTTGCTCACCAAATACCTTCTCAAACTGGTTGTGGATGAAATCCTTAATGTCCGTTTGCCAGTCGAGGTAAGAGAGGGTTGAAATTTTACCCTGTTCACGCTTCTCAAAAAATCGCTTCAGGATGTTCACATTGGCATGGTATGCCATAAAAGCCTTGATTGTTGCCCTGAGTTCTTTGTTGATGATGTTTTCGATGGTTCTGATTTCCGAAGGCAGAATTTCGTAAGTTGATTCGTAAAAATTATTGAATGAATTGTTCCAGTTAATAAAATGGATAAGGTAATTTGATATCCGGAAAATATCCTTGTTTTCGTCTTCGTCAATCGATTTAAGAAACAATGATTTCAATTCATCACGGTACATTTGCTTGATTTTTTCATCAAGCACATTGGTTATTTCCGCCGTATGCTTTTGGTACTCAAAACTGAAATGATTCAATGTAAAATCTTTATTATGAAATGGATCAAATTTCTTAATGATTTTTTTTATCACATTGATCTCATCCTGCAGCAAGTGATTGATAGGGAATTTATTCTCCGATTTAATTTCCTCAAGCAAGGCATCCGATAGATATCCATCCATAATAAGATTTCGAAGTTGCGTATCGTTTTCTGTTAACCTCGAAATATCGCTGCGGTATATTTTAAGGTGCTCATCAACTTTACTCTTTATCTGAGCTTTTTTACCAGCAACAATGATCTGAATATAAACAGGATAGAACGGATCCTTTCCAAAATGCCTGGGTTTAGCTCTTTTATTTAGATAATGTTTTACCGTGATTTTTCTTCCTTCGCTGGCCATAGTTTAAGGCGGATATTATTTCAATTACTTGAAACGCAATTAAATTTTAAAATGTTACAAATCTTTTTATGTAAGGGTTTTTTTGAGATATACCTGCACCTGCATTTCTCGCTTCTGCCACAAATTTAAGTAAAAGAAAATGAATATTATGTAAGATGCTAAAAATGTTACTATACCTGAAACGGCTTTATTGAAAAAAAACCACGTCTTAATCAACCTTCTGCTTTCAGTTTCATCCGTTGACGAAGATGAATAAGAGTATTTCAAATGTTCGAAATCAATGATGAATGAATGTATTTGTATGATAAAACCTGTAAGTTATTTGATGAATGGCATTTACCACGACAAAATGGTTATAAACAACTAATAATTAGTTTTTTACTAAAACTTTTCAGGCTTATTTGCGTACAAATAGGCAATTATAAAAAACCCTGAACGTTTTAACATTTTGAATCGGAATCGAATATTTTAAATTTAGTATTATTGCAACAAAAGGTGTAAAGTATCAACTAACAATAATCTATACCTTAATTTTTTAAATGCGAA
>CAZAMT010000339.1:0-4365 GCA_964486145.1 uncultured Bacteroidales bacterium | reverse complement strand
ACAATTGTTCAGTCGATTGAGCAGATTTGCGATAGCAAATCGCTCAATTTGGGTAATAAAAAACAATAGCAGGCCGATAAGCCGGATTCTGTATCCGCCGGTTGACGAATTTCTATCATTTATCTGTTGCGGCCTACCCCTCCTGATTATTGCAAAGCAATGGCAACGCGGGCAACATTGCTCTCCTTTCAGAGCATCAGGATATACATGGCCTTGCAACCCGTGAGACGGACAGCAACCAATGTTACCATCAGTCCTGGTGAGCTCTTACCTCACCTTCTCACCCTTATCCCGATAACAATCGGGACGGTTATTTTCTTCTCCGGTACTATACCCTCGCGGGTATCTCCTTTTCAGAAGCACGGCGCCCTTTGTTGTCCGGACTTTCCTCCTTTATCCCAAAGGTATAAAGGCGATAGAATGGCCTACTATTATTTCAAATAAACTAAGGTTGCCCCAAAACCGTATTCCCGGAATGACGCATCCTGGTATTTTAAATCCGGATATTTTCTATCCAGTTTTTTTCGCAACTCATGTTTCAACTTCCCGTTTCCCACGCCGTGAATAAAAACTATTTTCTGCTGATTACCCTTGAGTGCCAATTCCAGAGTGGTTTCAAACCGGGATAATTGAATATTTAATATTTCTCCATTTGTCAGATTTTCGTAATCATCCTTAATTTCATGAATATGCAAATCTATCTCCTCAACAAGGTTTGATTTATCCTTTTGCGGAGTGGTCTTTTTTACTGAGCCCTGAACATCCCCTTTCTGCTTCAAAACAACTGAAAAATCACTGTTTTGAAGTTTTTTTATTTCCTCTTCAAAATCAAATGTTTCCGTATCAAGCACAATTGCCTTTCCGGTAAAATAATCGTTTTCCTTGTATGATTTGGTACGGTAAAAATCTATCTGACTTATTTCAAAGATGTGGTTAATGGTTTCCTTTAACCGGTACCTTTTATTACCAAAGGGAATCACCTGCAAAATCAATTGACCGGCTTTGGCAAGTTTTGCCTGGTCAAATGTACCACAATGGATTTTTGTATTATCCTCAAGCATACCCGTTTTTATATTCGTCACAATCTCTCCGTCCAAAAATCCAAGTTGATAAAGCAAACCATAATTACTATCGTTGATAATATACACATGGATATTACTGATAGCAATATTGCCAATACGATCCGGAACAAAACCCAAAAGAACATTCACATTGGCATTTGAAGGATTAGTCAAATCCGTATCACTCAGCTCGATGGTATCTGCTTCCTGATCATCTAACTCCTCTTCCAAAGTATCTTCCTCCACAGGAGAATCTGAAAACTGATCGTCCACATCCTTAATCAGATCCGAAGATTTTACCGGCACCTCAAACCCATCATCAATCATAACAAAAACCAAATCATCCCCTTCAGTACGAATTACTGAACCACCTCCTACATCATTTAAAAACTTTACTTTATCTCCGGATTTAAACTTTAACTGCATATAATAACAATTATTAATTTGATAGTGTGTTATTTAATATTTTATATCTCTTTGTTGTAGCTTCACAATCTACTATTCCAATCCCGAACTTAAATTTTTCTAAGCTGTAAAATTAGTTTATTTTTGCAGACCTTTGATTAAAATCAATGCCAACTTTTCCCGACATACATATTGCCGACTATGATTACCACCTACCGGATGATAAAATTGCCAAATATCCCCTGCAACAAAGGGATCAATCCAAATTATTGATTTACAAAAACCAAACCATTCAGCAGGACATTTTTCATAATCTTCCTCGTGAGGTTCCTGATCATTCGTTGTTGATTTTCAACAATACGAAGGTTATCCACGCCAGGCTAAATTTTCAAAAGGAAACTGGTGCTGCCATCGAAATTTTTTGTCTTGAACCTCGTTTCCCTGCCGATTATTATCATGTTTTTGACAGCAAAAACATGTGCCGCTGGAAGTGTCTCATTGGAAATAAACGAAAATGGAAATCAGGAAAACTCCAAAAAATAATTAAAACCTCCCAAAAGCGCATTACCTTGCATGCTGAAATAAAAGAAACAATAGATGAATCATTCCTAATTGAATTTTCATGGGATGGTGAGTTAACATTTGGAGAAATTTTGGATCAAACCGGGAACATACCCATTCCACCATACCTGCATCGAAAAAGTGAACAAATTGACTTTACCCGTTACCAAACAGTTTACTCGAATATAAAAGGTTCTGTAGCGGCTCCAACAGCAGGACTGCATTTTACTCCGCAAATTTTAAACCAACTGGAAAACAGGAAGGTCCAGCGAAAAGAAATTACCCTGCACGTGGGTGCAGGAACATTCCAACCCGTGAAAGCAGGGAACATGAATGATCACATCATGCACACCGAACATTTTTCGATTCATAAGGAAACTGTCCGGGCACTGGCCGAAGCAAAAAGAATTATTGCTGTTGGCACCACATCTCTGCGGACTATTGAAAGTATTTATCATCTTGCAGGGAAAATTGTAAATCATCAATTATCACTTCAATCACCGCTCAAACTGGGTCAGTGGGAACCGTACGTGGACCACAAACCGGAGGATTCAAAGCAGTTAATGCTGAAACTTGCCGAAGCCATGGATCGAAATGGTATGCATGAATTACATGCATCCACACAAATCATGGTCGTTCCCGGATACAAATTTTCGCTAACCGATGGATTGATTACCAATTTTCACCTTCCAAAAAGTACCTTGTTGCTATTAATTGCAGCACTGGTAGGTGATTCATGGAAAGACATTTACGATTATGCATTAAAGCAAAAATTCAGATTTCTGAGCTATGGCGACAGTTCGCTTTTAATGCCTTGCAGAAAATAAATGTTCTTCAAAATCAAATGACCCAACACATTGTTCATTACTTTATGATAAAATCTTCAAATACAATTTTAATACGTATTTGATATGAAAGAAATGGAATATATTTGTACATTCACTGTATTAATTAATCAAAATTTCTACAACCATGACTAATTCCAGACGAAAATTTCTCAAAGACTCATTGATTACAGCATCAGGTGTGGGAATGGCTACTGCATTTCCAGGTTCGTTACAGGCAATGAACAAAAACATTGCACCAAGTGACCAGTTAACAGTTGGTTTGATTGGTTGCAAAGGGATGGGTTTTGCTAACCTGAAAACGTTTTTAAATCAACCCGGAGTAAAATGCGCAGCCCTTTGTGATGTTGATGCCAACATTTTAAATGAGCGGGCCGCCAATGTTCAGGAGCTATCCGGAGACAAACCAAAGCTCTATGCTGATTTCAGAAAATTGCTGGAAGATAAAAACATTGATGCTGTTATTATCGGTACTCCTGATCACTGGCACTGTCTGCCCATGGTTAATGCCTGTGAAGCAGGAAAAGATGTATATTGTGAAAAACCGCTGGCTAATAGCATTGAAGAATGCAATATTATGCAAAAAGCAGCGCGCAAATATAACAAAGTTGTCCAGGTTGGCCAGTGGCAACGCAGCGACCCACACTGGCAGGATGCTGTAAAGTTTGTTCATTCGGGTAAATTGGGAAGGGTACGTACCGTGAAAGTTTGGGCGTATATCGGTTGGAAATCAAAATTACCTGTTCTTCCGAATGAGCCGGCACCTGAAGGTGTTGATTACAATTTTTGGTTGGGTCCTGCTCCCAAACGGCCTTTTAATCCAAACCGATTTCATTTTAATTTTCGCTGGTACTGGGATTATGCCGGAGGTTTAATGACTGACTGGGGAGTTCATTTGCTCGACTACGGTTTGTTTGGAATGAACCAGTATGCACCCAAATCCGTTATGGCATCGGGTGGTAAATATGCTTATCCTGATGATGCCATGGAAACACCGGACACCTTACAAGCCATTTACGATTTTGGTGATTTTGGTTTAATCTGGGACCATACCATTGGCATTTACCAGGGATCCTATGGACGTGAACATGGTGTAGCATTTATCGGAGAAAATGGCACTCTTGTAGTAGATCGGGGTGGTTGGGAAGTATTACCTGAAACAGCGAGAGACGGATCAAATCCTAAAATGGAAGCTGTACCCATTCAAAAAAGCACTGGAAAAGGATTGGATTTGCATGTTAAAAATTTTATTGAATGTATCAAATCCCGGAAAAAGCCAAATGCTGATGTTGAAATTGGTGCCCACATTGCTAAAGTTGCGCATCTCGGAAACATTGCTTACAAAACAGGAAGGAAAGTTTATTGGGATGCAGAAAACAATACATTTAAAAACGATGCAGAAGCGAATAAAATGATAAAACCAGAATACCGTGCTCCATGGGAATTACCGAAAGTATAAAAATGTAACAGGCACTACATGAGATAATGATTGC
>CAZAMT010000338.1:0-4442 GCA_964486145.1 uncultured Bacteroidales bacterium | reverse complement strand
ACATACATACATACATACATATGCGCACCTTTTTGGATCCATCGAATAATTTCCCCAGATTTTTCCATTATAGCATGTTGCAGCCGGCCTTTTTCATCGGCGATTTCGACGTCAACTTTGTAGTTATTCTCAGCAAAATCATAAAATCCACCACCTGAAACAAAAAGACCTGTTCTGTCTACAACATAATTAAGGTTTGCGGATACCCTGTGCGTGCCGAAATAACCGGTTTGATAAGAGGCCGAACCGCTTAACCCATAACGCATATCGGGTGTAACCAGGTTAACGGCTCCCCCCAATGCATCTGCTCCCAAGCGAATGGGAACCACGCCTTTAAATATTTCTACCCGTGCTATTTTATTAACCGGTATGTTAGCAAATCCGAAGGAGTATGGTGAAAATTCCAAAGGTACACCGTCAAGGAAAAAACGAATCTGGTCGCCCGTCAAACCATTCAAAGCAAATTGAGCGCCTGATCCTAATCCGCCGCTCCGTCTCACACATACACCTTCTGTTTTAGCCATGATTTCACCCATATCGGCTGTCTGAAGTTTAACTTCTATGGTCTCAAGTACTTTAATGGCTTCGGCAGTTTTTTCCAGCTTTTTACCGGGGGTTTCTGCCGACACTATAACTTCTTCCAGTGCATGAACGCTTTCTTTCAGGATAAAATAAACACCGGTAACAGATTGATTTTGAAGGGTTAATATTTTTACTTGATTTTCGAACCCCATCATTTGAGCTGTAAGCCTATATTTTCCCGGCGGCAAATTTGAAAGGTGGAATACTCCTCTTGTATCGGACATGACACCTTTATTCAAAGATTCTATAACAACATGGGTATATGGTAATGGCTCACCCGATTCATCCAGAACCTGACCCGATACAGAAAACGTTTTGTAATTTTGTGCCCATAAATTTATGGAATAGCATAAGGGTATAAGTACAAGCAATAATTTCCTCATTTTTATATAGCGATGTATTTTGACAGTCAAATGGTCCCAGCCTCAGTATTATCTATTTTTATTAAAATTGATTAAATTTGATGGGGTAAAAGTATTCTTAAAAAGTAAATCCGGAAATCCCTAAATGTTGATATTTTAAAGCAGTTGGTAACCACGGCTTTTCCTGTGCATATTTCACAAGTTTACAGGAATTAACAAGTGGTTTAGGTCAGAAAATCAATTCCTTAGTTAATGATAAATATAATCTTGTAAGAAAATGGCTTTTGTATTTTTTTGTCAGGGACTACTTTTTTTCCGACAATTATTAAGAAAATGAATAAATAAAAAACAAATGATGAATACAATTGATTTTTCAAACCTTGGCGCGACATATGTTAACTGTACGTTGAAAAAATCTCCCGCCGTAAGCCATACCCAGGGTTTAATGGATGTTTCCCTGAATATAATGAAGAAAGAAAATGTATCAGTTAACAACATTCGACTGGTCGACCACGAAGTTGCACCCGGTGTATATCCTGACATGACAAAACAGGGCTGGGAAAAAGATGAATGGCCTGAACTTTTCAAAACGATAATTGATTCGGATATACTAATTATTGGCACTCCCATCTGGCTGGGCGAAAAATCATCGGTAGCCCAAAAACTTATTGAAAGGTTGTATAGCATGAGTGGTGAACTTAATAATAAAGGACAGTACATTTATTATGGGAAAGTTGGGGGCTGCATAATAACAGGTAATGAAGACGGTGTAAAACATTGTGCCATGGGCATGTTGTATGCCATGCAGCATATTGGATATTCAATTCCCCCGCAGGCCGATGCCGGCTGGATTGGAGAAGTTGGTCCCGGGCCAAGTTACCTGGATGAAGAGTCAAAAGCTTCAGAAAATGATTTTACCAACCGGAATACCACCTTTATGACTTACAACCTGCTGCATCTGGCCAGGTATTTAAAAGAAAACGGTGGCTATCCGCAATACGGCAACTCACGGAAAGACTGGAATGACGGAACCCGCTGGAATTTTGAAAACCCTGAATACCGGTAATCTCATTGTAATATTCATTACAACAGGGTGCATTACAATAAATATTTTTTTTTGTCTTGATATGTAGACTTTCATAAAAATCAGAATTGCTTTTTGTCAGGTTTTAATTTCTCTGCGACTGTTCCGGTAAATAATTAATTCATAAAAACTTAAAATCATGAAACGTACAATGTATTATCTCTTTACAGCAGCAGCTATGCTGTTTGCCCTTGAAACTATGGCTCAGGTGCCTGAAAAATATGTAAGTTCAAAAACACATATTAGGTTCTATTCTACTACACCGGTAGAAGATATTGAAGCCCATAACTATGCCTCAGTAGGTACGATAAAGCCTGCATCCGGTGAAGTAGTATTCTCTGTTCCTATGCAGGGTTTTGAATTTGAGAAAGCCATGATGCAGCAGCATTTCAATAACGAGCATTTTTTAGAAACCAATGTATACCCCAAATCAAAGTTTAAGGGAACCATTGTCAACCTGGGAGATATTGACTTTTTCAAAGATGGAAAGTATGAAGCTCAAATTGAAGGAGAACTCACAATTAAAGATAAAACCAATCCGGTGAATGAAAAAGGCACCATAGAGATTAAAGGTAACCAATTGTTAATTCATTCAGTTTTTGATATTACCCTGGCCGAATATGGTATTGTATTCGATGAATCAGAAATGGTATCAAAGAAAATTGCTAAAACAGTAGAAGTAACAGTTGAAGGGGAATACAAGTAAACCAGGTAGGATTTTGGACAGGAGAATTCAATCATTGCAGCTCTCCAGCCATGAAAAATTTGCTTGACCATTTCTCAAGGAGCATATCTTTTTAAACCTTCAGCTATTGTTCTATATTTTGCAGGCTCTTTTGGTGGCGTCGGGGCTGCTTTGCAAGTAATGGTAGTCGCAGGTGAACCGGGTATGCCGAAATGTCGTCAATTACCATTCCCTGTTATTGGCAATGTGTTTGGCGATAATTTAATTCTTAAAAAACAAAAAAAAGTTGGATAAAGAAAAAGTATAATATACTTTCATATGCATAAACACAAAACAGCACTTTTACTATGTCCCAAATAATAAAAGCTTTATCAACAAACGAACTTATTAAAAAACTTGAAAATAAGCGTGTTAAATTAATAGACGTAAGACCGGTAGACGCATACAACGGATGGAAACTGAACAATGAATCGCGTGGCGGACATATTCAAAGCGCAAAAAGCTTACCGTTGAAATGGACAAACTACATGGATTGGATTGAAATTGTGAGGCATAAAAATATCATGCCTGAAAACGAAATTATCATCTATGGTTATTCCAATGATGATGTCAATAAGGTTGCTGAAAGGTTCGTTAAATCCGGTTATAATCAGGTTTATGTTTATTACCATTTTACTGATGAATGGTTGTCCAATAAAAGTTTGTCTGTGGAACACCTGGCCCGCTTTAAAAGCCTTGTTTCTGCAAATTGGGTACAACAGCTTATTTCTGGAGAAACCCCGGAACATTACAGCAACAATAAATTTGTAATAATACATACCCATTACCGCAACAGGGATGCTTACTTAAGCGGTCATATACCCGGGGCAATCGATATGGATACCCTGGCACTGGAAGCGCCCGAAACATGGAACAGGCGTTCACCTCGGGAACTGAAAGAAGCCCTGGAAAAACATGGAATTACGGCTGATACCACAGTAATCCTGTATGGAAAATTTATGTTTCCCGATAATGCTGATGAATTTCCCGGAAGTGCTGCCGGCGATATAGGGGCAATACGCAATGCATTTATTATGATGTATGCCGGGGTAAGAGATGTAAGGGTGTTAAACGGAGGGTTTCAATCCTGGAGTGATGAAGGATACGAAATATCTCACACCGATGAACCCAAAAAACCTGTTGCCGGTTTTGGAAGAAATATTCCTGCCCATCCTGAATTGGTGGTAGACACTCCAAAAGCTAAAAAAATGATTATTTCGCCCGATACTGAACTGGTTTGTGTACGAAGCTGGCCTGAATATGTAGGTGAGGTAAGCGGCTATAATTACATTGAACAAAAAGGACGTATTCCCGGGGCCATCTTTGCTGATTGTGGGAGCGATGCCTATCACATGGAAAATTATCGTAATCTCGACCATACAATTAGAGAATATCACGAAGTAGCTGAAATCTGGAAAAACAACGGCATTACATCCGATAAACACCTGGCTTTTTATTGCGGCACCGGATGGCGCGGCAGCGAAGCATGGTTTAATGCCTGGCTGATGGGCTGGCCAAATGTTTCGGTTTACGATGGCGGATGGTTCGAATGGAGTGCCGACCCTGAAAATCCGTTTGAAACAGGCGTGCCGGAAGAAATTCTCATGCCAAACCGCTATAAAATATAGTAAAAACCCTTTGTGCACTTTGTGCCTTTGTGGGAGAAAAAGATTTCCCACCAAGCCACTAA
>CAZAMT010000337.1:0-4467 GCA_964486145.1 uncultured Bacteroidales bacterium | reverse complement strand
TAAACACAAGAATACAATTTGCCTCACTATTATATGTGTTACTAAATATTAAACAATTATCATTTACCGCAAGGTGAACAATACAGGATAAAAAACCATTGCTTAGCTTTTTTTCTTCGGCTTTACCTCATTTTGTGATTCCCCCTTTTCAAAAAATGACTTTACATTGTTCAACGTTGTTTCAGCGATGTTATGCACTGCTTCCCGTGTAAAAAATGCCTGGTGCGATGTAATGAGAACGTTTGGGAATGTAAGCAACCGGGCAAACATGTCATCAGGTATTACCCGTTCGGTGTAATCTTCAAAAAACAAGTCCTCTTCTTCTTCGTACACATCCAATCCTAAATGACCGACTTTGCCTTTTTTTAATCCTTCAATCACAGCAGGAGTATCAATCAACGGACCCCGACTCGTGTTGATGATCATCACCCCGTTTTTCATGGCAGTAATGGAATATTCGTTGATGATGTGATATGTTTCGTGGGTTAGAGGGCAGTGCAATGAAATGATATCGCTTTGCTCATATAAATCAGGTAGTTCAATATATTTTACACCTTTCTTTTTCAAATCATCATCCGGAAATTTGTCATATGCGAGAATGTTACAACCAAGACCCAGCATGATATCCGCAAATACCTGTCCGATTTTACCGGTACCAATAATCCCGATGGTTTTGTCATGCAAATCAAATCCAAGCATTCCATCCAAAGCAAAATTACCATCGCGCACACGGGTGTATGCTTTATGAAATTTTCGATTCAGTGAAAGAATCAAACCAAGGGTATGCTCCGCAACAGCGTAGGGTGAATAGGCAGGAACCCGAACCACTTTTATTCCCGCTTTGCTGGCCGATTCGATATCCACATTATTGAATCCTGCACACCGCAATGCAATGAGTTTTACATCGTTCTCCTTTAATTGCTCAATGGTTTCCGTATCTATTTGATCATTTACAAAAACACATACAGCATCATGATCTTTGGCGAGGGAGGCTGTTTGGGCATTTAGCCTGGGTTCCAGATACGTAAGGTCGTACAAAAACTTTTTATTTATCTCATCAAATGATTGTGTCACCCAGTTTTTTGAACTAAAAAAGGCTATATTGATCTTCTTCCTGGTATTTTTTTGGTTATCATTACTTTCCTGCTTTTTTCCGGCCATAATAATTTCGTTTGGTATATTTTTTTAAACAACATCTGTTTGGATGTCAAACAGGTAAATCAAGGCGATTGTTTTAATGAGGTTTCTTTTTTTACATCGATTTCATCCAACTTCCACTTCCACCTTATAGCCACCATGTCTTCGCACGTTAAAAACACGACCATCATCAAAAATGAGGTATTGACCTTTGATACCAGTCAAAATACCTGATACATCGGCTGTTTTGTCGAGATTAATACTCTTAACCTTTAACGGATACTTGTTTACCGGATAATCAATCTGCACTACGTTGTCATCAAAGTCAAGATAATTCTGCATATCAAATGGCAATAACTCGGCAATTCGGTCTTTTTCAGAAAGTAAATCTATTGGAAATGCTTCTCCCGTAAGCATTTTCCGCCAATTTGTTCTATCCGATAGAATTGATTTCAAAGCCACTTCAATTGTTCCGGCAAGGTACCGGTTTGGAGTTTTTGCAAGGATAATGGCCTCGGTTGCCCCCTGATCAATCCACCGGGTGGGCACCTGATGATGCCTGGTTACTCCAACTTTTAATACTCCGGTATTGGCCAAATAAACATAATGATCAATCAAACAATGGGATTTTGCAAAATCCATGTCACGGGCAATGCCTTCGTGCGCAAGGCACAGTTCGGGACGCAGCACACATTCTTCCGTCTCGGGAATGCTTTTAAAACACGGATAACAATATCCCTGACCAAAAGATTTTTTGGTAAGGTTTCCGCAATTCAAACAGATGATTTCATTCATAAACCGGAGTGTAAAATGCATTCCTATAACAGGATTCATCGGAAAGGATTCCGCACCAACCCTCAAAGAATACTTTACTTTGTCATCATTTTCAACGTGCATCTTTCGTAAAATAGCTTCCATACAAATTCAATTTTCACAAAAATAATCAAGAATATTGAAAATATATACTACTATGTATTGCATGGTACTAAATTATTTTTATATCTTTGTATTAAATATTTCAATGCTTTAAATAGTACATGGCTTTTAACTGTTGCACATATCATTTTATATTCACGATCATTGTTGCATGGTTCTTACTCTCAGCTACTATCAATCCAAACCATGAATCGCAAAAAACAAAGGAAACGTATTCCATTGGTGGAAAAAGCAACTTTTTTCAATCGGGTTATGAGCAAGGGATTTATAATAATACACATACATTTGAAATGGATACTTTTATCAATGAAAAATCACATAATTACCAGATACCATGAAAAAAACATTTAGCATCAATCTGAACGGAATCGTCTTCAACATTGACGAAGATGCATTCGAGAAATTGCAGGTTTACCTAACTTCTATTGAGAATCATTTTTCAAAAGAAAATGAAAGAAAAGAAATAATCGCGGATATCGAAGCCCGGCTGGCAGAAATTTTTTCAGGAAAGATCAGTACATCCAAACAGGTAATCAACCTGGATGATGTGGATGAGGTTATCCGAATAATGGGTCAACCCGGAGATTTTGCAGATGAAGAAACAGAAAATATACCAAAGGAAGATCCGCTTTACCATAAACAATACCGGCGAATGTATCGTGATCCGGACAGTAGGTTAATCGGAGGTGTTTGTAGTGGTCTGAGTGCCTATTTTGGCATTGACCCTGTATTTCTTCGTTTGATCTTTCTGATCGCATTTTTCGGATTTGGAGTTGGTTTATTGATTTACCTCATTTTATGGATCGTATTGCCTGAGGCAAGAACAACAGCCCAAAAGCTTGAGATGCGAGGAGAAAAAGTAAATGTTTCAAACATAGGGAATTTTGTGAAAGATGAATTTAGCAATATGAAGAAAAACATGAATTTTGGCAAAAAAAACGCATAGATTTCTGCCAAACGACATGTTGTTCATTTTAATAAAAGATTAAAATTGAAATCACCATGAATACTGAAAACGTGAAAGCTCAGATGAGGAAGGGCATTCTGGAATATTGCATACTGTCCATTCTGGAAAAAGGTGACGCGTATACATCTGATATCATTAACAGGCTGAAGGAATCAAAATTGATTGTGGTGGAGGGAACCTTGTATCCCCTGCTTACACGCCAGAAAAATGCGGGACTGCTAAGCTACCGATGGGAAGAATCAACGCAGGGTCCACCGAGGAAATACTATGCCATCACCGATGAAGGAAAAAAGTTTCTGAAAGAACTTGACCTGTCATGGAATGAACTCATGGAAGCAGTCAGCTCCATTAAAAATAATAACACACCCTAAACCTGCAATCATGAAAAAGACCGTTAAGATCAATTTAAACAGCCTTGCTTTTCACATTGACGAAGATGCATATATCCTGCTTGATGATTATTTATCATCTGTAAAAGTTTATTTTGACAGGTACCAGGATTCGGGGAATATTATTGAGGATATTGAAGCAAGAATTGCTGAACTATTTCAAACCAAAATAAGCAATACAAAACAGGTTATTAATAATGATGACGTTCAGGAAGTAATAAATACACTTGGAAAACCTTCGGATTTTGGAGCTGAAGAAGACACCCAGGAAAAGGATTCAAATGAATCATATATCTTCAAAAAATCAAAACGATTGTACCGCGATAAGGAAAATGGTTTACTTGGAGGCGTTTCAGCCGGGCTGGGGGAATATTTAAACCTGGATCCGCTATGGATACGTATTGCTTTTATATTGCTCCTTTTTGCCTCGTTGTTTGGTTTGGTTTTGTACATCATCTTGTGGATAGTTGTACCTCCGGCCCGCACAACAGCCGAAAAGCTTGAAATGAGAGGCGAAAGCATAACGCTTGATAATATTGAAAAGACCATCAATACTGAATATCAAAAAGTAAAGAAAAACTTTGATGACTGGCGTTCTTCCGGTCAGTACCGAAATTTTTCAAGTACACTAACTGAGATTTTCAATACCGCCGGTAGAATTCTGCTTGCCATTCTCAAATTTGCTGGCTTACTCGTTGGAGTTGTGCTCATAATAGCCGGAATACTTGCACTTTTAGGTATTACCGGAATGATATTTTTTGACTTCAACGCGTTGTCAAATCTTTTTGATATGCGGTTTGATTCATTTCGCGAAATCCTTGAAAGATACACCCACTCCGAAGATGTTACCCTGCTTATGTTGAGCATTTTTTTAACTGCTGTACTTCCCTTGTTTGCCCTGATCTATGGTGGAATTAAAATGATATTTCAGGTAAAAACCAATGATAAAGCTTTGGGTCTCGGAATTTTTGTGTTATGGCTGTTATCCACCATTTTTGCAGTTTACATGCTGGTAATTGAAAAAGAAGATTTGGACAT
>CAZAMT010000336.1:0-4471 GCA_964486145.1 uncultured Bacteroidales bacterium | reverse complement strand
TTACTTTGCAATAAAGCATTTTTCTCCCTGGTTATATCTTGCAACTCCCTTTCTTTACAATTCTCCCGTAAATCTGTATCTTCGCAAAAAAGGCATCTTGGCTAAAGAAAAAATCATACTGGGAATTGATCCGGGTACAACCATCATGGGCTACGGGCTTTTAGAGATTGTAAACAATAAGCCGTCGATGATTGCTTTGGGGGTAATTGAACTTCAGAAGTTCAAAGATCACTTTTTGAAATTACAACATATTTTCGACAGGACTACAGGCCTGATTGATCAGTTTCATCCCGATGAACTTGCTATTGAAGCACCGTTTTATGGTAAAAACGTGCAGTCCATGCTCAAGCTGGGCCGTGCCCAGGGTGTCGCTATTTCGGCCGCGTTGGCACGTTCCATACCGGTTTATGAATACGCACCCCGAAAAATAAAAATGTCGATTACGGGTCAGGGAAATGCATCCAAGGAACAGGTTGCCGCGCTGTTAAAAAGCATCCTGAACCTTACCTCCATTCCCGATAACCTTGATGCAACCGACGGACTTGCCGCAGCTCTTTGTCATTTTTACCAGGCAAGTTCTCCTATTGCAGAAAAATCGTACAATAGCTGGAAAGATTTTATTACTAAAAATCCCGGAATGGTTCGCTAAGATGAAGGACAAATTTAATTACTATGCTGATGTTATTCTTCCGTTTCCACTGGGGAAACCTTTTACATACGCCATTCCCGAAAGCTTGAAACCTTCTGTAGAACCCCTGCGCAGGGTCGTCGTTCCTTTCGGAAAAAAAAGGTTGTACAGCGGTATTGTAGTGAAAATGCATACAAACCACCCGGCCGGTGTAGAGGTAAAACCCATCCTGGATGTGCTCGATCAGGAACCTGTCATCAATCCCTTTCAACTCCAATTCTGGCATTGGATGGCTGCGTATTACATGTGCACGGTGGGCGAAGTTTTCAAAGCCGCTCTCCCATCCGGCCTGAAGCTCGAAAGCGAAACCAACGTAATCTTCAATCCAGGCCGTGAAGAAATCGAATTGACACCGACAGAAGAACTCATTGTTGAAATTCTTCAGGAAAAGCATGTAATGAATATCCAGGCCCTTGTCGATGCCATAAATAAACCAAACGTTCTGAAAGCCATTCATTCGTTGGTTGAAAAAAAACGGGTTATTCTCGATGAACGCATGAAAGAAGCCTATAAACCCAAAACAGAACCATTTGTGACACTTGCCCGTCAGTTTGATAACAAGGAAAAACTGAATTCATTATTAAATGATCTTGCCAGGGCACCCAAGCAACTTGATCTCATTTTAAGCTATTTGTCGATTTCGGAATATTTTCAGAAAGGAGCATCTGCCGTAAAAAAATCATTGTTAACGAAGAAGGCTAATGCTTCTGCTGCACCTTTAAAAGCACTTGAAGAAAAAGGAATTATAACAATTATTTACCAGGAAACCGGTCGGCTTGAACCCGGTGAAGCCCCTTCATCTGCAATTCAGGCCTTATCACCAATACAACAGAAAAAGCTTGAAGAAATCCACCTGTCTTTCAAAAACCGCATGGTAACCCTGTTTCATGGCGTTACATCCAGCGGAAAAACAGAGATTTACATTCATCTCATTCAAAAAGAACTGGCCGCGGGCAACCAGGTACTGTACTTATTACCCGAAATTGCACTTACCACACAGATAATTAACCGGTTGAAAGCTGTTTTCGGTAAAAAAGCAGGAATTTATCATTCGAAATTCAACGATGCAGAACGGGTGGAAGTTTACAATAAAGTACGCAACTTTGATTCCGCTCCCGATGAAAGCTACCCCTTGATTTTGGGTGTCCGTTCTTCGGTGTTTCTGCCATTCTCGAAACTGGGATTAATCATTGTGGATGAAGAGCATGAAAACACCTACAAACAGTATGACCCGGCACCACGGTATCATGCACGCGACAGCGCCATTGTACTGGCATCCATGCATAAGGCCAGGGTTCTGCTGGGCACGGCAACGCCATCCATCGAGTCATTTTATAATGCAAAATCAGGAAAATACGCCTACGTTGAACTCACCACACGGTATAAGGACATTAAACTGCCAGAAATTCACCTGGTAGACCTGTTGGAGACGCGTCGCAAACGGAAAATGAAATCCATGTTTTCCCCTTTGCTCCTCACGTCCATGGAAGAAGCACTCAACCAAAAAGAGCAGGTCATTCTCTTTCAGAACCGGCGCGGTTTTTCCCCGTACCTGGAGTGTACAACCTGTGGCTGGATACCTCACTGCATCCATTGTGATGTAAGCCTGACCTATCACAAATTCACCAATACCCTGGTTTGCCATTATTGCGGCTATTCGCTGAAACGTATCGCCACCTGCCAGGCTTGCGGGAACCAATCTATGGAAACGAGAGGCTTTGGTACCGAAAAAATTGAAGATGAAGTAGCTATCTTCTTTCCACAGGCACGAATAAAACGCATGGATTTGGATTCCACGAGGAGAAAAAAAGCTTATGAAGAAATTATATCGGATTTTGAAAGTCACCGGATAGACATACTTATTGGCACACAAATGCTATCCAAAGGACTGGATTTCAGTAATGTAAACCTGGTTGGGATATTGAATGCCGACAACATGCTCCAATTCCCGGATTTCAGGGCACACGAGCGTAGTTTTCAACTGATGATGCAGGTGAGTGGCCGGGCCGGAAGGGCAAATAAACAGGGGAAAGTCATCATTCAAACCTCACACCCCCAGCATAACATCATCCAATGTGTTCTTGATAATAAATATCTCAACATGTACCAGTCTCAAATTTACGAACGCAAACAATTCAGGTACCCGCCGTTCTTCCGAATCGTTCGCATTTCAATAAAACACAAAAACAAAGACATGGTAAACCAGGCTGCCGATGAGCTTGCTGTTTTGTTGAAAAAACAATTCGGATACCGGGTAATGGGACCTGAATTTCCATTGGTTAACCGGATTCAATCATGGTTTATAAAAAACATCTTTGTAAAAATTGAACGTGATAAATCATTTGAAAAAGCAAAAGAAATAATGGCCACGTTATCGGGGGAAATGAAACAAAAAGACGGTTATAAATCGTTACAACTGCAGTTTGATGTAGATCCCATGTAGTTTTTGAGTTTATGTAAATCATTTATCTTTGGTAAAAAATAAACATAGTGGAGTACCAGGATATTCATAGTCTTTTTAAAGCTTTTGAGAAATTCAACATTCTCATTATCGGAGATGTAATGATCGATGCCTACCTGTGGGGCAGGGTTGACCGCATATCGCCTGAAGCCCCGGTACCGGTTGTATCGTGCACCCAAAGAGAGAACCGTTTGGGAGGTGCGGCCAATGTTGCGCTAAACATTAAATCGCTCGGCGGAAATCCCATTCTTTGTTCGGTGGTTGGAAATGATGAAAAAGGCATTCTTTTCAGAGATTTGATGGGGCAAAGCAACATGACCAGCATGGGTATCATGACGGACGAACTGCGACCTACCACCGTTAAAACGCGGATTATCGGGGGCAGTCAGCATTTGCTTCGTGTTGACCAGGAGATAACTTCTGAACTTTCCCGGTTGATGGAAGAAACATTCATCGCGCAGATTGAAAAAATTACCGAATCAGAAAAGATCAATGCCATCATTTTCCAGGATTATGACAAAGGCTGTATTTCAAAAACGGTTATAGAGAAAATCGTACACCTGTCGAAAATCAAAAAAATCCCTACCTTAGTCGATCCCAAACGAAAGCATTTTTTTGATTATAAAAATGTTACGTTATTCAAACCAAATTTTAAAGAATTCAAGGAAGGCCTGAATGAAATGCTGGTAAAAGGAGATTTTGATACATTACATGATCTGGCTGACAGATTTATGAAAGACCAACGGCTGGAATATTTGATGGTCACCCTTTCGGAACTGGGTATTTACATCACCGATGGAGACAGCCATCAGCATATACCGGCAGAAATAAGGGATATATCGGACGTGTCGGGGGCTGGTGACACCGTAATCGCTGTTGCCGGTCTGGCCATGGCAGCAGGTCTGAATCCCCGGGAGCTGGCACGACTGTCAAATTTTGCCGGCGGACTTGTTTGTGAGCGGGTTGGTGTTGTGCCTATCCAAAAACAATGGATTGTTGAGGATGGTTTTGAGTTTTAAGCAGAAACCCTTTAATTCACTCTCCTGTATAACACAACCAGTTTCACTCAGGATAATTCTCAGGTATATCAAAGAATAACGTTTAAAACAGGGTATATTGCAGGTAAGATTTTACTATCCGTTCATGGTAAACTTTCTGGAATTGTTAAAATTTTATACTTTTATAAGTGGAAAATAACCAACTACTGATAAATTCATTGAAAGTTACAAAATCAAATAAAGAATTGCTGCTGTTGCTGCAAAAAGACGACAGGGTTGCTTTTTATAATCTTTACGAGCGGTACAGCAAAAGATTATATGGTT
>CAZAMT010000335.1:0-4473 GCA_964486145.1 uncultured Bacteroidales bacterium | reverse complement strand
GGATACAGGCAATGAATGCCATCAATGGTAACATGATGACTTTCAGCAATTGAACCAGCCCCTCTCCAGGGATATTTTACAGTACCATCCTCAGAATACCCTTTGCCATCGCCACCCGCAGCGTCATCGGTTGTTATATTGCAGCCAAAGAGATGAAAACCAATAATCTCGATGTAGCTTTTCTCACTCAGGTTAAACCCGTAATCCCTCGCTTTGGCTTCAATGAGGTGATCTGCAGGATCCTCATTATCAGGGAGCCACAAATACAGCCATTCACTTTCCTTGTCATGATACCATTCACCGGCAGTATCCAGCAGAGAAAGTTCATTATAGAAATAGTACCTTGAATTTGGATGGTAAACTTCCTGTTCAAAATCCTTACCTGAACTACTCAATGATTCAAAAGTAAATTGTGTGCCTGAAACATCGGTTACCGTTCCGGTAAATGTCCATGACCATGCACCATTGTTGGGTTGCATGTATATTTCGGCGCCCAGGAAATCTCCTTCCGGCAAATCGTCATCCTTCATAATCCCGGTGGTAACATTTGTTTCCTTATCTTTTTCCTTGCTAACAAAACTGCTGGTAATTGCTTTAATCGGGTAGCTTAAATCCAGGGAGGTATTTGGCCAACGTGCAAGGTTCATCATCTTCGCATCTACAAACACCTGATCGGTCATATTCACGGAACTGATAAAAAAATCGCTTGCCATGGGGGCTTTATAAATGTTACCCATATGGAGTTCCCAGCCGGAAATAACCTCCACGCCTGAAATCGTTACCTTATCGTCGCCATATGACATGTAAACAATAGGTTTCTCCGCCGTTCCCGAGTGAATTGGAGTGATCGTTTCCCGGTAAATTCCTTCATGTACCCATATCGTGTCTCCTGCCAGGGCAATTGTAGCAGCTTTTTGTATGGTCAAAAAAGGCGCTTCTGCAGTTCCCGGGTTTTCATCAGATGCCTCGGCGTTATTTTTTGCTACATGATAGGAACCGGCATTTAATATTTTAGATGAAATAAAAAATAAAATGAGTACAACATAAACTTTTCTGGTCATCATTTTTGTATTCGTTTGGTCACAGTTAACACAAAATAAAGAAATACCGTTTCAATTCATCATTTCAAACCAATATCATTTGCAGGAATGGGTGTGAAATCAGGAATATATTTCGATAAATCGATGGTATCCATAGCCATATTGCCTTCGTCATCAATTATTTTGGCGTCTACACTCTTTTTGGCGAAATAATTGTTTTCGTATCTGACAAACACCGATTCGTCAAGGCTATGTTTACTCACGATAAATTCATCTGCTGAAATGAAATTGTTGTAAAACTCATTCCCCTGAACCACCAATGGTGTGTTATTTTCATCATAAGCTTGAAAGTCAGGATACTTTTCCTTCCATACCTGGCTTGTTATATCAATGTCTCTGTGCAAGCGCTTTCCTATCAGACCATCAATTGCATACCTGGCATTAAATACGTCTTCAGGAATAGCCATATTTGGATCTTCGATCCATAACACGTGGGATCCATCAATAAACACATTGTTTCGGATAATATTATCGTTACCACCATTGATAAGGATGTCACCAAAATCGAACTTTGATGCCTTATAAAAAATGTTGCCATCAACCAATGTACCGCTGGCACCATCATCGAGATGAATTGCACAATTTTTAAATCCCTCCTGGCCCATTTCCGAAAAGTAGTTGTGACGGATAATGTTTCCCCTTTCCGATGGGTTTCTGCCAATGTAAATGGCCCCATTATCATGTACATCCATTACCAGTTTTTCAAGGTGATTTTTTTCAATGAGGTGTTCATTACCAAAAATAGCAATTCCCTGGTGTGGTGCATGGTGGATATAACAATTTTTGATACTGTTTTCAACGCCATAGAGGGTCACTCCTGCACAATACGTTTTGTTCCACCGGTTGAAGTCATACATTTCGCAATTATTAACATAATTGTTACCCGGGGTAAGATCCGCCCTGTTGCCACCGGAAAGAATTACCGCTCCTGTACCGGTATTGTAAATGGAACAATTTACCAGCCCGCAATCTGTTCCGGCATTGTTATGGAATCCTGTATTTTCGTACACATGTGCCTTTAAGTTACCAATGGTGCGTGATTTAAGAAAGCCTGTAAATTCATGAATGGGATAATCGGCCCCCGAAACCCCTTTACCAAACATGGCTGCCACTGTACCCAGGTTCCGAAAGGTACAATTTTCAAACTGAATATTGTTGGAACCCTCCAGGTAAATGCCCATGCCCCTGGCATTTTCAAAGGTTATTCCCGAAAAGTGGATGTTTGATGTATTTTCTATGGCTATTAAGGGTTTTTCCAGGCTTGAGAGAGCAATATCTGATGATTCAAAGTTTACCGGAGGATACAAATACAGGATTGCATTTTCCCGGTCAATAAAATACTCGCCGGGCATGTCAATTTCCTCGAGCAGGTTATAGGCGTAGTATCCGACAATTCGTCCACCCCATTCATCGGTGGTATCGGTTGGTATCATACCAAACATGTGCGCATGCTTTAAGGCAATGGTATTTTTTGCGGTATCAATAGATGCAACACCGAGGTTATCATCTGCAAAGCCAGCCCTGAAATATCCCCACAACCACACATCCTCTGCATGGCTCCAGTAATCGGGTCGATCAAAGTTATAGCCAATAATTCCGGGTTCTGACGAAAAATCCCCCTGATATGCTTTCGAACAATCCTGAATTACTTCATTTACAGGTAATCTGCCTTCGTTCGGATACCTGGCAATGGTCATGGGTTGATCATTGATAAACAATTCCATTGGTGCCGGCAGAATGGCTGTAGAAAACCCATGTTGCCGGAATTTACCATAATTGACGATTCCTTTGGATTTTAAATCAATCTCCAGAATGTGTTCTTTTGCAGTGCCTTCAATAATCCTGTCAAGGACTTGCTTATTCTTTACAGGGTTAAAATCTTCTGGTTGAAGTTCAATGCCACCGGAAAATGTTACATTTTCATGGTTATAAGCAGTATAAAAAATCGGTTCATTACCAACTCCCGCATCATTTTCTGATAGTTCCCATGTATGATCGATATGATAGGTGCCTTCACGGAAACATACTGTTATTTTTTCACCAGTATAGTTTTCAGAGGCTTTAATTTTGTTAACCGTACCCTTTACTGCTTCAAATGTGGCAAGCGGGGAACGCCGTGTACCATCATTACCATCATCTCCTGTTGTTGAAACAAACAGGATATGATTTTCAGGACTACAGGAAATAAAGAATAATAAAACCAAAACAAAAGCTGTAAACGGGTACTTACACCTCGCTTTATTTAATACACAGGAAATAAACAATGAGTATTTCATTTCAAAGAAAAATTTACTTGGTTCATTTGATTAAATATGAGGCTATTTGTCTTTTAAAAATGATATTATTCCATCAATTGATAGGATTATCTATTCAAAACTATCAGGTTTTAGTATAGGATAGTTTGTTGTTCCAAACGAGTTCAGTTTTTGGTCATATTAGCTTTAATTACTCTGACTTTAAACATTATTATAACCCAAATTGAGCGATTACGCTCAATCAACGAAGAAAAAGTAAGCATTTCACCTTACCCATTCGGTGAAAAGCAACATTTTCTATGTCACCGATTCACGGGATAAACAGGGGTTATCCGCCAAGCCGGAAAAGCGCTACTTCACTTCGTTCGTACCGTACAACTTAGGTATAAAAAAGGGGACTTTAAGTCCCCAAAGTATAAAACTATTACTAACTACTATCACTTTAGTATTTGTTTCTGTTTATTCAGCAATAATGACTTTACGAGTAGTAATCAACTGATCATTTTTGTACAGGTTAACAAAATATAAACCATTATCAAGAGCGGAAACATCAATTTTGTTGTCGAAAACGTTCCTTTTTAATACTTCTTTTCCGATAACAGAATAGATGCTAACATGATCAACATCACCCATGATGCTCATTTCACCTACCACCGGGTTCGGGAAAACGCGGTAAGCATTTTGCCGTGCTGCATTGTTAATCCCCACAACAGCGCCAGGATCCAATACTTCATCACTTAAGGTAGCAGCACCAGCTTCTGAATAATCTCCAGGCCACAAGTGCTTAGAAGATGACCAGTAATTGTTGTTTGCACCAGAACCCTCTCCAATATCATTATCACCAACGTTTACATCAAATTTAAAGGTATAATCGGCTGCAGGGGCAATGGGATCTTCGTTGTTATCGTTAAACTGACCCCAGGCCATGTAACCTTCGGTAACCCACGTTCCGGCATCTTCATCAATAATAGTTACAGCGTGGTTTCTCGTAGAATCCGGGAAATAACTACCTGTAGCAGGTGAGTTATTTAATCTGAAAGGTACCTGAAAAAAGCCATTTGGACGGTCATCAAAAATATTATCCCCTGTGGCCTGATCTCCGTAATCTCCAAACTGGA
>CAZAMT010000334.1:0-4477 GCA_964486145.1 uncultured Bacteroidales bacterium | reverse complement strand
ACCGGTACCGGTACACCAGTGTGTGAATACGAAGTCCAGTCAATACCTGCTTTATTGTTTAGAATGTGCGTAATGGTAACAGTAAATGGGTCGTAATAACCATAAATAACAGATATTTCTTCCGGTGCATGTGTAGATTCACCACTCATACTGCGGTTAAATGCTTCTTCCAATAGTCCTTTTTCATAATCTGACAGTTCGAGTCCTTTGGATGCATCACCCAATCCAAAGGCATTCCTGGCGGCTACCAATGCACCTTCAAAAGTTTGATTTCCGGCATCCAGCCATCCATAAACAGTGGCGCTAAATGATTCATACGAAACAGCCTGATGATTAAGTAAATCAAAAGCAGATTCATATCCAGTTGAAGCGAAACCAAGGGTCAGCCCTCCACATTCATGGTCACCCGTAACAACGATAAGGGTCTCATCCGGGTGCTCATTATAAAAATCAATTGCCTGGCGAATAGCTTTATCAAATTCAAACGTATTATGTGCAGCGGATACAACATCGTTTGCGTGGCATGCCCAGTCAATTTTACCACCTTCAACCATCAGGAAAAACCCGTTTTCGTTGTCTAACAATTCAATCCCTTTCGCAGTGAAATCAGATAATTTAATTTTATTATTTTCACTTGTTTCTTCATCAAGATCAATAGTATACGGTAATGCAGCACTTGAAGCACTAACACTTGTTGAGAATTTTTCGAGCGTAGCAATTACTTTTCCTGATTCAGGTTTTAACTCATCAAATGCGCTTTTTGTATTCACATATGTATATCCGTTTTTTTCAGCATCATCAATAAACTCGTTTATATCTTTACCTGGATATTTATTCCATCGCACACCACCCCCGGCAAAGTAATCAAATCCACTTTTTGTGAGATCTTTGCCTATTTCATGGTAGTTATTTCTACTTTCTGTATGTGCATAAAAACATGCAGGTGTTGCATGGTCGATACTTACACTGGATATAATTCCCACCTTCATACCTTTTTCTTTTGCCATTTCAGCCATTGTTTTGTATTTTTGGTTGTGGTTTCCATCCATTGAAATTGTACCAATAGTAGTTTTGTAACCTGTGGCCAGGGCAGTTCCAGATGCAGCCGAACCTGTAATATACCTGTCCTGGGCATGGGTGGTTTGGATACCGGTTACTGGCAATTCGCGGATGTTTAATTTACCAATTCCTACATCAGCGGATGCATTTCCTGACTTAAGTTTGAAATCGTTACTGTTAATGGCAGCTTCAGTTACATTAATTTGTGAGTTTGACATTCCATCACCAATAAAGTAAAAAATGTACTTAGGCGTGTTGTAAGGGCCAACCGAATTTGGATCAATGTTTTCATTATCACCATTTTCTGAACATGACGAAAATGATAAACCAATTCCGAAAATGATAAAAATCTTAAAAAGCAAATTAAGTTTTTTCATGATAAATACAATTTAATGAGTTTAATTTGAAAAAGAATTATTATTTATAAGCTGCGAATGTAAGGAGGAAGGCAGGTTTAGTAGTTTAAGAAATTCTTAAATTATTGTTATAAAATAAATTATAAATAATCAAACAACATAATAACTTCATTATATGGAATTTATAAAGTGGTTATAAAAATAATTTTTACTGAAACCCAATACATCATTCCCTTCCTTCTTACATTTTATGTTTGGAGCCTCCAAATAATATTTACCCAAAATCCGATAATAAAAAATATCGGCATGTCAGATTCCCATGTGCACGTTTTTAACGATACCATTATCCTGTATTGTAGTCGCGATTATGAGCGTTTTAGAACTGAACGATGATATGATCTCACTAACTGAAGATCCAAAACCCATCACCATTATAGGTGAACAATGGGAGAATGCTCCCAACTGGATGGATAAGAACTATATTTTTAAATACCGTGATACCTATTATTTAAGCTGGGGAAGGGATTATGCCTCCTCCGGGAATATTTACGGACCTTACACATGTGCAGGTACTGTTGGTCATGGTCACCATCTGAACGAATACGCGCATGGCAGCTTTTTCTGGTGGAAGGGACAGTTTTACCACATCTGGTGTTACTATATAAACCTAAAATACAAGTTCAGGGAATCCATCATCTCCTATTGTCATATCGATGAAGATGGAAAATTGGTTACGGATACCCGGTTTCTTGATAAGCATTTCAGCTATGGAGTAGGACGATCCCATGCATCGTGGCCAAAAATTGAGGCTGAATGGTATACTTCCGTTTCACCGGGCATTGAGAAAAGAAGCGCCGTGACGGAAAACTTTGTCCTTTCAAATATCAAGGATGGAGATTCAATTGCATTTGCCAATGTAACATTCGAAAATGAACCAGGGGGAGCTTCTCGCCAGCCTTACAGGTGTGCAAGGTTGCGGGAAAATTGAAATTCGTGAGCATAGCAGCTCCGGAAAGCTGCTGGGAGAAATAAATTTTGATTCGACTTCGAAAAAAGCAATGAAGCAAACCGTTTCATGCAAACTAAATAAAGGGGTTGGTGCCACAAATATTATCCTGATTTTTCAAGGTAATTTGGCCACTAACATGGAATTAGACTACATTCGGTTCAGGTAACAGGTAGATTCTTTCTGCCAATTTTTCCCCTGCCTGGGGAAACAGGGGGGGTGACTACAAATTAAATTCAGGACTTCACCCCCTATAATTCCCCTCAAGGGCCATAAAAACCTGCGAATTGCTCTGGCGAATAAACAAAATCATCACGCTCCCAAATCCTTATTTATAATCTTTTTTTCTCCCGCCGATCAGCCGGAGAAACACAAAGGGAGCTCACAAAAAAATAAATGAAATCACCGTGTTTCATTTATCGCTTTTATCTTCCAGGCTTCCAGGGAAACCAGTTTTGCCGTTCCCCCCAGGCTGGTTAATGCCACATTTCCGCCTTTTACATGCTCCTCCCTCACCTGGCGGGTAACGCAGTACCTGCCGCCATCAACAAATACCTCCACAAATTTTTTATCTATGAATATATGCATTTGTAAATTTTCTCCGGGTTTCCAGTCTGTCAATGGAACTTCTACCCCATCTACATGAAGCACATCACCGCTCCAGACAATGTACAAGCCTCCCTGTCCCTCCCCGCCTGAAAGCACATTCAAACCACAAAAGGATGCATTGTGTAAATTTAGGGTGACATGCATTTCAAGTTGATCTCCTTGCAACCCTTCCACCAGATGATACGATGTCATCGGCCCGGATACAGGCAAATCCATCGATCCCAGTTCAAAATGCCCGGTTCGTAAATTCTTTAGATTTTCTGCCGGTTGCTGAATCAAATTTTCGTTTTTAATGGTTAATTTTCGTGGAAGGGCAAAACATCCATTCCACAACGGATTGCTGTTTTTAAGTGGTTCATTCATGTATGTGGGCAGCCAGGGCCTGTCCCATCCGGGCATCCAGGCCATTAAATATAAATTACCTTCATCATCCACGATTGTTTCCTGCGCGTAATAATGACCGCTGTAATCGACAGGCCCTTCCATTTCCGGTTTAAACGTGAGGTTTGTTGTATCAAATTCCCCGATAAAGTAATTCACCCTGTCAACAGGCGCATCAGTGGAAGCCATGAAAATCCATTTGTCACCAAGAGGCCTGAATTCAGGTACTTCGAGGTTACGGTATGTATGTTTTGGGACGGTGAAAAGATTTCCTTTGTACTCCCATTCTGTAAGATCTTCATTTTTTGTTTCAAAAATGGGGACAGGAACATAATCTTCCTCGAAAAGATCGGCACAGGCAATTAAAAACGTTCGATTGCCAACACTGAATACAAAAGGATCACGCCAGAAATCATCATAGGGAGGCAATTCGGGATGATCAAGGGTAAGTACCGGATTTTTACCTTTATGTTCCCATTCTGAAAGTTCATTGTTCGTGAACTGTGCCTGCCAGAACTGCATCGGCCCGTTCTTGCTTTGTGAGTAAAAAGCCAGTTTCTTTCCTTCATCAGTAACAATTGTGGAACCTGAACCAATGGCATTCAGGCCCAGGTCAAAAGCGGGAGTCAGACCCGTTTTCATATGTTCCCAGTGCACCAAATCTTTACTCCTCGCGTGTGCCCAGTACCATGCTCCGGGATGGTAAGCAAATGGCTGAAGTCCGTAAAAAATATGATACCATCCGTCATGATAAATTCCTCCATTGGGATCGCCCATACAACCAACCGGCGGTGTAAGATGGTACGCAGGACGCACCGGGTCTTTATTGATATTTATGGAAGAATCCCTTATGGCATTGTTGATATTTTCCGGTGTCAGCTTCCAGCTCTGCGAATACAATGTACCTGAAAACGCGAATTGGATGACACTAAACGTGAGTAAAATTCCGGTTTTGATATGTATTTTTCTTTTCATTCAAAATTAACGTAATTAACAAAAATTAACGATTTCTTTAAAAAAAATTGACTAGGGTATAATTTTTGTAAATTTTTGGCAAAATATAAAT
>CAZAMT010000333.1:0-4482 GCA_964486145.1 uncultured Bacteroidales bacterium | reverse complement strand
TTAAACATTGCTAATTCGTTCAAATTACAGGTCACAGGAATACTATCCGCAAAGGAGCAGCAACAAATGTTCAATTCGCGGACTGCAATCGATCCTCCCAATCCGGTACCACAGTTTCCAAAAACTCTTCTTTTTCCTCACGCAGTTCATCCATAGGTAAACCAATGTATTCCTGAGCTTTTGCCTTGGTGGAAATGTCAGGGTAGGGCACTGGTTTGTTATGCCCCAGTGCAGCCAGCACTCGCGCCAATTTTACACGGGCTTCCTGGGCAATAGCCAATCCCTGCCCTACAACTCTGCCAATTTCAACGGGCGAGTGAAAAGATGCTCCATGAGCGGCTGCAGCATAATCCCATCTCCATTGTGCATGTCGGATATCCATTAAAATTTCCTGCATTTGCTCTTCGGCAGCACCATAATCCCAGGCAGCTTTTGCTTCAACATGCGCGTGGACAAGAATTTCTTCCAGCTTATTCCGGTTTTCAATGATCATCGTCTGACGCTCATACACGTTTTTTATGAGTTCAGCGGTTTCTTCGCGGTGACAAACCTGGCATGAATTAGCTACATTGTTCAGTGGACTTTGAATGTGATGGTCAGTGAATTTTTGGCCACCCTCACTGATAAACGGCATGTGACAATCAGCGCACGACACACCCCGCTGTGCATGAATTCCGGTGGTGTATGTTTCATATCCGGGGTGCTGTGCTTTAAGCATGGGAGCGCGACTAAGCTGGTGTGTCCAGTCACTGAAATTCATGTTATCGTAATATTCTTCCATGGCATCGGCGGTGGTTCCGTTATCCCATGGTAAAGTAAGGTAGGGAACACCTTCCTCCTTTTCATTATTGAAATAATATTCCACGTGGCATTGGGCGCAAACGAGTGACCGCATTTCCTGGTGGGAAGCTTCGTTGATATCCTTGCCCTGGCGTTCGAAAGCTTCAATAAGTGCCGGACGTGAGATACGCAGGTTCATCGTTTCCGCGTCATGACAATCGGCACACCCAATAAAATCATCGATTTCATCGCCAAGCTCTTCCCACGGTCCTTTATAAAATTCGGCAATGCCCATTTCATTCATCAAACGGGGTACATCCGGACTTTTACAAGTCCAGCAAGTGTTGGGCATCGGACTGTTTTTAGCCCCGATAGGAGCGCCGGTTCGAAGTGATTCCCTGATATCCTTAACGGCGTAATAATGGCCTCTTCCCTGCGTGTAATCTTTTGAAAATCCATATCCTGCCCAAAGGATCACCATTTCCGGATGGCGTTCAAGCATGTCGATGGTGCCGGAACCGTTGTATTTGCTATAAAACAGGGTGTCCGAGGTTTTTAAATATGTTTCGTATTCCAGTGGAAAATTTTTACCCCATATTTCGTTTCTTGCTTCAAACTGATCGTAATCAACAACAGGTCTATAGGCATACACTGCCTCGGCTCTTCGTTCAACAACCGATGAAGCCAATAAGCCAAGTAAAAATACCACGCCTAGTGTAACAAAAAATATGACCCAACCTATCCATGGTTTTTCTTTAGTTATTTCTCTAATTGGTTTCATAATCAGATAATTTCATTAATAATTTCATTGTGTTATTTGTTGTTGTTCATCACATTTTTTAACCATTCCGGTACCGGACTTTCAGGTATCGGTACACGTGCGTTTGGAACACTGGAAAGGCTGTTGACCCGGCCATGCGGCACCTCACGATGGCAATCCCAGCAGATCCTGTCAGTGCGGTGTTGATAAATATCATCGTTAAACACACGAATTTTGTCACTGGTAATTAAATCATTGTGACAACGTATGCAATTGTTTTGTACAGCATGTTTGCCTTCTTCTTTGATAAATATAACCTGCGGCTCATCGCGTAATGTGAAGATGGTTGCATGCCGCAAACCATCTTTGGCTTTAAAGTAAAATTTGTTGAAAACATTGTTGTGAGGCACGTGACAACTATTGCAATTTGTTACTTCGCGATGGGCGCTGTGGTACCAGGTGGCATATTGGGGTGCCATAATGTGGCAATTAACGCAGGATTTTGGATCGTCCGATAGATAGGAAAAAGCATTTGAAATGTGAAGGAGGTAAATAAAAAGACCGGCAAAAATCCCTAACAAAATAATTACCGGGGTTCTCCAGTTTGGAGGTGGAATTAAATATTTAATTGGATTTTTCAAGACGGTTATTTTTTGTTTCGTATGTGTTTTAAATTTTTTTATTAAGGAAACTAACCTTTTATCATAGTTAACAACATTTTGAACTTTTTAAAAGCTTTTACAGCGTGCGGAATATTTGCCGGCATCACAATAACATCTCCTTTTTGCAGAAACCTGGAATGTTTGTCAATAATGATTTCAGCCTCACCATCAATCACATGAACCATCGCATCAAATGGAGCTGTATGTTCACTTAATTCCTGGTTTTCATCAAACGCAAAAAGAGTAAGATTCCCTGCATCATTTTTAATAATTACTTTGCTAACAACAGCTCCATCAGCGTATTCAACAGCCGATTCAAGGTGTATTTTTTTGTTTTTTTCGAATTCCATATTTTTATCTTTTAACCATTCAGTTTATACCTAAAAAGGCCATGTTTGATTTACAAGTTTCGGGTACAAGGACACCTGAATAATGAACAGGCAATTCATATTATTCCAATCATTCAAATTTCTGTTTACTTCTCACATACATTATAAACCATTCGACAAAGACGTTGTTGGAATATTTCGTCAAAACGAAATTGTTTAGAGCATTTTTAAATAAAGGGATGTGCGTCAGCATACGATTTGACGATACATCCCTCTCGTTTTATTATTATTTATGCCATCATGCTTTCAACATCTTCTTCTACCGTTGATATTCCTTTAATTCCGTAATTTTCAACAAGTACATTTACTACATTCGGCGATAAGAATGCCGGCAGTGTTGGTCCAAGGTGTATGTTTTTAACCCCCAGGTATAATAATGCCAGCAACACGATCACTGCTTTTTGCTCATACCAGGCAATGTTATACTCAATCGGCAAATCGTTGATATCATTTAATTCAAAAATTTCCTTTAGTTTAAGTGCGATAACCGCGAGGGAATATGAATCGTTGCATTGTCCGGCATCAAGTACTCTTGGTATACCGTTAATATCTCCTAAAGGAAGTTTATTGTAACGGTATTTTGCGCAACCCGCGGTAAGAATAACGGTATCTTCAGGCAGGGTATCTGCAAACTGTGTGTAATAATCACGGCTTTTCATCCGGCCATCGCATCCGGCCATAACGAAAAATTTGCGTATAGCTCCTGACTTTACGGCATCAACAACCTTATCAGCGAGTTGGGTAACCTGGTTGTGTGCAAATCCACCTATAAGATTACCTGTTTCCAATTCGGTTGGTGCTTCGCATTTTTTTGCATGTTCAATGATGCTGCTGAAATCCTTCGGTTTGCTGTTTTCTCTGCCGGGGATGTGTTTTACATTTTCAAATCCGGCGGATCCTGTGGTATAAACTCTGTCGATGTAAGAATCCTTCGGCGGTACAAGGCAATTGGTTGTTAACAATACCGGACCATTAAATGCTTCAAATTCTTCTTTTTGTTTCCACCATGAGTTACCGTAGTTGCCAACAAAATGATCGTATTTTTTAAATGCAGGGTAATAATTGGCAGGAAGCATTTCGCTATGCGTATATACATCCACCCCGGTTCCCTCGGTTTGTTTCAGTAACTCCTCCATGTCTTTCAGATCATGCCCGCTGATGAGAATTCCCGGATTGCTGCGGACGCCGAGGTTTACCTCGGATAATTCAGGATGACCATAGGATGTGGTATTTGCTTTATCAAGTAATTCCATCACTTTCACGCCATACCCGCCGCATTCGTTTACCAGAGGTAATAATTCTTCAACGGTAATGTCGTTTCGTACAGTTGCTGCAAGTGCTTTGCTCATAAAACCATAAATCGATTCGTCTTTGTATTTTAGGTTGAGTGCATGGTCGGCATAGGCTGCAATTCCTTTGATTCCGTAAATAAGTAATTCCTTTAACGAACGCACATCATCGCTGTCGGTGCTTTCAATGATATGCAACTTATTTGATTTTTGGTCGAAATCATTCACGCTGCCAGACCAGGTTACACAATCGGGCTGTGTTACCGGTAAAGATGTTACCTGTCCTACCTTTTTTTTAAGGTTATCCCTGATTTCCAAACCATTTTCAATTCTTTTTTCGATGGCTTTTCTATCGAAATTTGCATTGGTTATGGTCGAAAAGATGGCATCAAGCATGAAAGTATTCTCTTTATCGAGGGTTATATCCGTTTCTTTAGCCGATTCTGTTAGTACGGCAATTCCTTTTACCACATGCATGAGTAAATCCTGCAGATTGGCTACATCCCCTGTTTTTCCGCATACACCTTTAATCGTACAACCATAATTTTTTGCTGCCTCCTGGCATTGAAAACAAAACATATTCATAAGTTCAAATTTTATTT
>CAZAMT010000332.1:0-4519 GCA_964486145.1 uncultured Bacteroidales bacterium | reverse complement strand
AAACCTGATGACGGAACGTTCATGCCCGTATGTTCCATGGTATCAACCACCGAAAAACGAAAAATTCTGGTTGGTATCATTTCGGAATACGAACCTTGCCGGCTGCCAATGACCAATTCTTTTTTATCATCATTCCAATTCAGCGGAATAAGTGTATATGCCCCGGCTTCATAATCGTAGGTCAAACCATCATCTTCATACAGTTCAAAGGAACCGTCTTCTCCTGGATAGATTCGAAATGTAAGGTTTTCACCAATAGCTGCTGCATGTTCAGCCACCTCTGCCAGTGGAAGGATGGTTCCGGCTTTTATAAACATAGGTATTTGTTGTATTGGAGCCTTTACATTTACATACTGCATACCTTCAAACGCTTCACCTGACCAGAAATCATACCATCTATGAGTTCCGGGCAGGTAAATCTTTCTTTCCCTGCTATCCGCCACTGTCAATGATTTTCTTATTGCCGGATTGTTCCATTCAACAAAAATATTTGCTTCATTCGGACGATATTGTCTGTTCTCCAGTTTAAATGAATATATGGTGTCAGCATTCAGGTTTACAGAAGCTTTAAACGTGCTTGAAGGAGATAACTTGAACTGGGATTCATCCTTTTCTGAATCCGTTTGATTTTCCCACTGATCAATAAGCAGTTTATTGTTCAACCAAAACCGAACACCACCATTGGTAGTAATTAAAAAATTGTAAATACCAGCATTATCAGACATAAGGCTGCCTGTCCAGCGAACACTATACTCAGAATCTTTCAATTCAAGTGGCAAATCTCCAAACCATGACAATGTCAGAGATTCACTTTTCCTTTCATTTACAAGCTTATGAAAATCCGTACCTTCATAAAACTGCAATGTGGAACCAGGATTTTTACCATCCTCATCCAGTAAACGGAACGAAGGAATATGCTCTGCTTCATACCCCGGATTATAATACATGGGTTGTGTCACCGGACAAACCATGATGGATTCACCAAACATATATTGATCATCAATCTCATGAACTTTTTTGTCATCAGGATATGCAAGGGGTAATCCGCGAATAAATGAGTATCCCTGGTCAGTTGTTTGCCATGCTGTGGAATAAATGTAAGGTAATAGTCTATATCGCAGATTATTCATGCGGGAAATACCGTCGTATGCCCAATCGCCTTCTTCCCCAAATTGCCAAATTTCCCGAGGAATATCTGTGCCATGCGCTCTGAAAATAGAATTGAATGTTCCAAATTGATACCAGCGCAGATATAATTCTTTGTAGGCATTGCTATTTAATGCATTTGGATAATTATGTTCCGTTAAGAATGCTCCAATATCAGATGTCCAGTACGGAATACCGGCCATACCAATATTTATTCCAGCAACAATTTGATTTTTAAACACCTGCCAACTGGCATGAATGTCTCCGGACCAGGTAGCTGCTGCATAAGCCTGCTGACCAGCGAATGCTGACCTTGTAAGAATGAATGCCCGTTGATTGTCTGTAGTGGACCTTTGGTTATTGTACACTCCCTGTGTAGTGTAGTATGAAAACAGGTTAAGGTATTTAGCAATATTACCAAACGCGCAGGATTTGTTTTCTTTCACGGATGCTTCAGTAACATATCGGTCGCCTGTACTCATAAATTCAGGTTCTGTGCCATCCATCCAAAAAGCATCCACACCATGATCAAAAAGCCCCGTTTTCAAATATTTCCAATAAATAGCTCTTGCTTCCTCACTAAAAGCGTCATAAACCCGGGCACCTCCCCAGTGTTCTTTATGGAACAATAAATCTTTATCATTTAACTCTTTATATATTTCCGAATCTTTTCCAACGGCAGGCCAGATTGAGACCATTAAACGAACATTCAGGTTGTGCAATGAATCGATCATTTGATTGAGGTTCGGATAGCGTTTTCGGTCCCATGTCATCCCGCTAAACTGACCTTCAGGCCAGTATTGCCAGTCCTGGACGATATTGTCAATGGGAATGTTTCTTTTTCTGTATTCCTTTACCACATGCAAAAGCTCTTCAGAAGTTTTATATCGCTCCTTGCATTGCCAGAAGCCATAAGCCCATTTACCAAACAAAGGAGCTTTTCCTGTTAGTTCGCGATAACCGGCAATCACATCGTCCATTACCTCACCTGTTACCACGTAATAATCAACAGACTCTCCCACTTCTGACCATAAATAAGCTGAATCCGGTACATCTTTGAAAATTGTTTTGGAATAATTGTCCCAAAGGATACCGTACTTGTTGGTTGAGATCAGGAATGGTACAACAGCATTGGAATTTGACTGAACCATCAATATCTCATGCCCTCTGTAATTCATCACTCCATCCTGATACTGTCCCAGGCCATATAATGCTTCATCATCAAAAAGCTGAAATGACTGTTGTACGGAATGCGTTGAGTCCCCCAAAATATCAACCGGCCTCATTATTCCCGGCTGCTTCTCTCTTAAAACTATTTCATCCCGGGAATTAAAGATTGTGATAATCCCTTTCTGCTTATCAAATACAACTTTTAATCCGGATGCAGCAAGTGTAATGTGATTCTGATTTTCTGTTACCGAAAAATCCGGAACCAAATGTTGAGGTTTCACAATTAAACTGCTATCTGTTGAAGGATTTAAGCTTTTAGATATCCGAACGATATCACTTGTAATTAGCTGAATAATAATATTTTGCTCATGAAAATTCGTTTTAAAACCATTATCCAGGTTTTTGTAACTTTTTGTTTTGCAACCCGGTAGAAAGATCAAAAGAACAATTAGCATTGATATAGTTTGCACTCCTTTGGTAAGATTTATTCTCATAAAATGAAATGTTTGTTTAGTTAAGAAACAAAAAAAGACCATCGCGAAATTAAAATAAAAATAAGAAATACTTTTAAATTTTAAGAGGCTTAGTATCACGAAAGAATCCATTCCAATATTAATATTTATGGCATCACAATTTTTCCAGGAATGTTGACCATTTTATGATGGATTCAAGAGCATAAACGATACCTGCCTGTTGCTATTATTTTTTAAAAGCATACATAAATTCAAACCCGGGCAGTCGGTACTTCTCTTTCATTTCATTTGTAATTTCATCCCAGTAGTTTTCCTCATCAGTTCTGAAGCCCGCATTTTTAATAACATCAGGATAATCTCTTCCGAACAATCGCAAATGGTCATACTGCAAAAAATGCTTCTCCCGCTCTTTTCTGTCAACAATCGTAGGATCTTCGTATGTAGTTTCATGTTTTGTATCAAACGGTACCTGCAAAATTGCAAATCCACCCGGTTTTAAAACACGCAGCAGTTCTGACAGAGAACGAGACAAATCATAAACATGTTCGAGTACATGATTGCAAATGACCACATCAAAAAGGTCATCATCAAATGGTAATGACTGAACATCTGCCTTTACATCAGCGATGGGAGATTCCATGTCAACTGTTGTATAATCAATATTCTCCATTTTCCGGAATCGATCCAGGAAACATTGCTCGGGAGCAACATGCATCACTTTAAGCCGGTCAGTGAAAAAATTAGTTTTATTTTTCAGAAAAAGCCATAAAATACGATGCCTCTCAAGTGATAAACAATGAGGACATAACACGTTTTCACGAATGGTATGATAACCATACGGCATGAATGTACGAAATGATCTTTCACAAACCGGACATGTGTAATTATTTCCTTTGTAGTATAGCGATGTAAACTTTCGAACCAAAAAACTCAGCCGGATAAGGTGCTTTCGGGGTACATGTTGTAAGAAAAAATTAATAATACGCTTCATATTCTATTCATGTTGGAAGGCAAAAGTAGGGAATATTTCCAATCGTTAAACAGGAAACAAGTCAATTTAAAATTTTCATACCTTCGCGAAGTTTTTAAAATTTTTTTAATCAAAACAAATAAAATATGAGACCATTTAAAGTATTAGGTATTCAACAAGTTGCCATCGGAGGCGAGGACAAGGAGAAACTGCGTAATTTTTGGGTTGACATCATGGGATTTAACCTGGAACACAGCTTTCAAAGTGAGAAAGAAAATGTAGATGAAGACGTTCTTAGCATTGGTGAAGGTGCGACAAAAGTAGAACTTGATATAATGCAGCCTTTGGATATCAATAAGAAACCAAAAGTACACGAACCCAAATTAAACCATATCGGGCTGTGGATAGATGATCTCCCTGCGGCTGTCAACTGGTTGACACAACAAGGTGTACGTTTTACTCCGGGTGGTATAAGAAAAGGTGCCTCAGGTCATGACATCTGCTTTATTCACCCAAAAGGCAATGAAGATTTTCCATTAAGTAGCGAAGGGGTATTGGTAGAACTTGTTCAAGCCCCTGTAGAAGTCATAAAAGCATTATCCTGATTCATTGATGGATAAAGGATTACATAAAATTTCCTGAATGTTGAAGGAGTGTGATGAATAAAAAAAAGGGTAAGCTACTTATATCGCGCCGCTACAACCGCCTACCCTTGCTTCCTTCCGGATCTGGGGGGATTCAGCAGGAGCTGGCCGTATAA
>CAZAMT010000331.1:0-4536 GCA_964486145.1 uncultured Bacteroidales bacterium | reverse complement strand
TACCATGCTTGAAATGAGTGCCAAATTTCAGGTGTGGTCACAAATTTTAAACACATGAAAGTTGATGTTTTATTAGGCCTTCAATGGGGGGATGAAGGAAAAGGAAAAGTTGTGGATGTATTAACACCGCAATACGATGTTATTGCAAGATTTCAAGGAGGACCCAACGCCGGGCATTCTTTGGAATTTAACCAGATCAAACACGTGTTACACACCATTCCATCAGGAATATTCAGGGAAGAGAAGCTGAATATTATCGGCAACGGAGTTGTTATTGACCCAATTATATTTAAAAGTGAAATTGAGTCCTTAAAAAAAATCGGCATCCGGTTATCAGAAAATCTGCTTATTTCAAAAAAAGCTCACCTGATTTTACCCACCCACCGAATCCTGGATGCAGCATCGGAGGCTGCAAAAGGTAAAACAAAAATCGGCTCAACCTTGAAAGGAATCGGCCCTACTTACATGGATAAAACAGGCAGAAACGGTTTACGTGTAGGTGACATTTTGACTTCTGATTTTCGGGATAAATACAATCAATTGAAATTAAAACATATACAAATATTAAATCAATACGATTTTGACTATTCTGTTGAAGAATTGGAGCAGGAATGGTTTGAGAGCATTCAAGAAATTAAAAAGTACAAATCAATTGACAGTGAGTATTTTATCAACGATCAACTAAAACAACAAAAAAGCATTCTTGCAGAGGGTGCCCAAGGCACCTTGCTCGACATCGACTTTGGTTCCTATCCGTATGTCACCTCATCAAATACCATATGTGCCGGCGCTTGCACGGGGCTCGGGGTAGCTCCCAACCGCATTGGTGAAGTTTACGGAATCTTTAAAGCGTATTGCACCCGCGTTGGAAGTGGCCCGTTTCCAACAGAACTGTTGGATGAAACCGGTGAACAACTGCGGGAAAAAGGCCATGAGTTCGGTGCAACAACCGGGAGACCCCGAAGATGTGGTTGGCTTGATTTGGTAGCTTTGAAATACTCGGTTATGATCAACGGTGTTACTCAACTCATAATGACCAAAGCTGACGTCCTTTCAGGATTTGAAACCATCAGGGTATGCACTAAATATAAAACCCCGGAAGGCGAAACCGATCAATTTCCTTATTCAGTATCTGAATCTGAAAATATCGAACCGGTATTCAAAGAATTTAATACATGGAATACCGATTTAAGCAACATCACGTCTTACGATGATTTACCTGTTGAATTTAAAAAATATGTAGATTTTATTGAATCGGAAGTACATCTGCCCGTCAGAATGATTTCTGTAGGCCCCAACCGGGATCACACCATTGTAAGATAAAAGTAAAAAACTTGTAATTATATTTGTCAGGATTTCTTCATGTCATTTTCAACCTTTTTAACTTTTTCCATGACCTTATCCTTCATTTCATTTTTCATAGCCAGGATCTTCAGTTGAAGGTCTTCATCGCCGGTAGATATGATTTGCGCGGCAAGAATTCCTGCATTCCGGGCACCGTTGATTGCAACTGTAGCTACCGGCACTCCGGGAGGCATTTGCACAATGGAAAGAAGAGAGTCAATTCCTTCAATGGAAATGGATGCTTTTACAGGCACACCAATAACCGGTAATGGCGACATGGATGCAACCATGCCCGGCAAATGAGCTGCACCTCCCGCCCCGGCAATAATAACTTTCATGCCCCTCTTATGAGCATTTGTACTATACTCCACCAGTCTTTCGGGTGTGCGATGCGCGGAAACCACCGTGATTTCAGCAGATACACCAAGTTCATGAAGAATAGAGAGTGCATCTTTCATCACGGGAAGGTCTGAATCAGAACCCATTATAATTCCTACCAATGTTTTTTTCATGTAAATCTTAATTGGTTGCGGATGTTTTAATATCTGTATATTCTTGCAATTTTTCTTTTGATGTAATCTTCAGTGTTTCCCGCACAAACTGTAGTTTATCTGCTGCTTCTTTGAGGGTTGTTGCTAAAATAGTTACATGACCCATTTTTCTGTAGGGACTTACCCGTTTCTTTCCATAAACGTGAATGTGGATACCTTCCTCAGAAATACATTCTGACAAACCCAAATAATGCGTTTTCCCACTGGCATCTTTTTCACCCAAAAGATTGGCCATCAGGGCAAATTGGCTCTGGGAAACCGGCCCGAGAGATAATCCAAGGATTGCTCTTAAATGTTGCTCATATTGAGAAGTAGCCGATGCTTCAATGGTATGATGACCACTGTTATGCGGGCGTGGAGCCACTTCATTGACAAGGATTTTTCCGCTTTTTGTTAAGAACATCTCCACTGCAAGCAAACCATGCATATTAAATTTTTCTATCGTTTTTCTGGCCAGTTGCAAGGCCCGCATTTCCTGGTCTCTTGTAATAGAAGCCGGACTCATGAGATAATCAAGTAGATTCGCTTCTTTCTTAAACACCATTTCCACGGGTGGGAAACACGTTACTTCACCGTTGAGACCACGCGCTGCAATGACTGATATTTCTTTTTCAATGTCTACCAGTTCTTCAACCAAAGCCTTGCCTTCAAGCAAATCATTAAGGTCATTTTCATTCTTCACGATTTTTACACCCCTGCCATCATATCCTCCTGTTGCTGCCTTTTGCACAAAGGGTATATTCAGGCGGTTATTTGCTACAAGATTTTTCAATTCCTCTTTACCAGTTACCAACTGAAAACCAGGCCCGGGAATCCCTGATTCATGTAAATAAGTCCTTTGCACCCCTTTATCCCGGATTTTCAGCAAAGCGGATGGACCGGGATGTATAACCAATCCTTCCTGTTCAAGTTTTAATAAGGCTTCAATGTTAACTTTTTCTATTTCGATGGTAAGAATATCAACCTTCTTTCCGAATTCATAAACGGTTTGAAAGTCAGTAAAGTCACCCTGCTCAAAACAACGGCTTACTTTTGATGCAGGGCACCTGTTACTGGGATCCATAATAATGGTTGTTACATCCCATTTATGCGCTGCCACTGTGAGCATTTTGCCTAATTGTCCTCCTCCAAGAATCCCTAATTTTAAATGTTGTAAGTCCATCAAGTATTCATATTCATCATATGCATGAAACAACATGAAAGTTGAGAATGTTTATTGCAACGCATGAAAAGTTCTGCATTAAAATAATTTATGGGTCAACCTACTTAATGGTACTTTTCTCCAGGCCATGGGATCGTGGGCCGGTTTCAACCTTACGAAGCCACAAGGAGAAAACCAGGGCAAGAATACCGAGAGCACTTAACGCCCAAACCATGGGTATATATCCCAATGGATTATTTGCTGAAGCCGCGTTTGACTCATTGAGCCATCCCAAAAACCAATTCATACCGGCAACTCCTGCCTGTTGCAAAAGAGTCATGAATGCATAGGCCTTTCCAAGTTTTTTCTCTTCAACGACAAAAGCCACCGAAGGCCACATAATTGCCGGGATAAGAGAAAAAGCAACTCCCAACATCGCTACAGGAATAATCAGATTGACGGATGTATAAGCAATCAATAAGAATACAGGCATCAGCAAAACGGAACCAAGTGTCATAAGTGAAGCCCTTCTTCCTTTAAAGTCAACCAACAAACCAATGAGCGGTGTTGCAAACATGGATGAAATTGGTAAAAATGCAAGCAATCCACCGGCAGCGGCTGTGCTTAAACCTTTAAATTCTTCAAAAAACAGAAACGAGAATGTGCTATAGAACGGAAATATTGCAGAATAAAAAGTTAAACAAAGCATAACAATCAGCCAGTAGGATCCATTGTAATTGAAAAACCCTTTAAAACTGAGTTTATCGATATCGCCACCTTCACCGAGTGCATATTTTCGTTTACCATACCCTTCCTGAAAAAAGTATACCAGGGCTGCAACACCACAAAACAATCCAATTACTGCTGCAAATCGCAATGCTGATTGCCAATGATCAAACAATTCAGGAAACCAGGCCGGTGCTTTGTTAGCAAATAGCGAACCCGATCGGGCAATCATAAGGTTTACCCCCATGGCAAATGCAATTTCTTTTCCCTTAAACCATTTCGCCACAGCTACAGTAATTCCAACAATTAATGGTTCAGCGCCTAAACCCAGTATTAATCTGCCGGTTAACATTACCATCATATTGTCAGACAACATGGTTACCATTCCGGCAAGGGAACACACACTGCCAAAAACCAGTATGGAAATTCTTGTTCCGTACTTATCAATAAACGCGCCTCCAAAAACCAGCGCTGCAATGGCAGCAATGCTATAATACATATTCAATTGACCAATATCTGTTTGTGTGAATCCCAGTTGGGATTTCAACAAACTGGCAACGGGCGCTACGCTGTCATATAAATAGTAATTGCCAAACATCGCCAAACTTATAACAACTAAAACAAGCCACCTGAACAACGCCGTTGGTTTTTTCTTCATTGCTTACAATTTTGTTTATGTTGCATTACAGATTGGCAAATTAAAAGTATTATATGCTCAATTTTGAATGAAATAAGTAATTTTTATTGAATTTAAATTATAATTATGATATGAAA
>CAZAMT010000330.1:0-4583 GCA_964486145.1 uncultured Bacteroidales bacterium | reverse complement strand
TGTTAAGGCCTGTGTTTTATTTTCTTCGTTCAGGTTTTATTGAAGATGAATTGAATTTAACAAGTTCTTCCCAATTAATTGTTCCATTTTGGTCGCAAAAATCGTTGCCAAATTCTCTCGTAAACTTGTTAATCATTTGGGAATATGATTGCACAAATTCCTCATTTTTCTCTTTGGCTTTATGGGAAAGTGGTTCAATTATTTCAGTATAAAGATTCGTATTGCCTGAAATAAATTCCCAAAATCTTTGACCACAATATTTAAAATAATCTCCTTTGTCGGGATGGTTGTTACGCCCATAGCAGCATCCATTAACAGAAACTATATTAAGGCCCGAATTACTTGTTCTTAAAGTTCTTTGCGCAGTCTTAAAGTCAGAAATCATTTTAGAGATTTGACTACTATTTCCCCAATTTGGACCAGATTTGATATTTACAATGTAGCGTCTGTTATCTTTGTCAAATTCTAAATCAATTCCTGCAATTCCAGATTTCCAGCCATGATAAACTATTTCATTAATGAATATCGCAAGTCCTTCTAACCAATCACCAAATATTGTTTCTTCATTTGACGAAATATGTGCATCCACTAAACTTTTAACAATCTGCTCGGCTGTCAATACATTTTTTGCCTTAAAAAGATAAGGATTCTTTCTTCTTAATACTTTTGATAAACTTAATGAATCAAGGCTTGAGATTCTTTTCTGATGAAATATCCCAATATTTTCTTCAACGTATTGAGATATGTCTTTCAGGTTCAGTTTGTTCATATTTTGTTTTTGGTTCAAATAAATAGTATTCTACAGGTTGTAACTTGTCTTTAACCATTTTATAATATTCCTGAACTAATTCAATTCCAATTGAATTTCTTTTCATTCTATTGGCAACAAAATTTGTAGTTCCAGAACCCATAAATGGGTCAAGAACAATGTCTCCTTCTTTTGTAAATAATTTTATAAACCATTCTGGGAGTGCTTCAGGAAATGCGGCACTGTGCTTTTTGTTGTTACATTCGGTTGCTAAATGCAATACATTGGTTGGGTAGGCCATTTCTCTATCTATCCAATTTGAAATATTTTTTCCAAAACCGCTTCCAACCTTTGATTCATCTCTTCGTTTATCAATATCACTTAATTTTTTTAATCTGTTATTTTTCCAATCTCCCATTGGAACCATAACTTCTTCTTGATACATGTTAAACTTTTTTTCCTTATTAAATTGAATTAATCTTTCCCATGAATCTCTGAAACGGTTTGGCCATTTTCCTGGATAACTATTTTTTTTATGCCAAATATATTCTTCGGTCCATAACCAGCCAAGTTTTCTCATTTCAAGGATAAGCTCCATAACATAGGTGCTTCTTTCGCCATTGACAACTCTTTCTTTAATATTTAAAACAAACGTGCCTGTTGGTTTTAAAACTCGTAGAAGTTCTTGTCCAATTGGCAGAAACCAGTCAACATATTTATTTGGATGTATTCCTCCGTAAGTATTTTTTCTCTGGTCTGCATAAGGAGGTGACGTGAATATCAAGTCAACACTATTTTCTGGAAGTTTTTTTAATTCTTCCTTGCAATCTCCATGATATAGTTTCGTATAAACTTTCATAAAATCAAAGATACTACTAAAATCAATTTTGCTCTAATTAAGTTGTGGGTCTTTTTTAACATTAGCCTTATCATATGATAACTCAAGGATTAAGGTTTTTTCATTGATTGAAATTGAAATGATCCCTTGAATATCCCTTTCAATCTTTATTAAAAACCCATAAAACGATTTCTCCACTTCTTCTCCTGCATCCAGGAACTCAAAGGAATTGTAACCATGAAACCGGGTATCTACAGCAAGTAAATCCTGGTAAGGTCTGCCAATACCGGTTGTACCAAATTCCAGACCTTTGGCTACAGGTTTTCCATCGTTCATATGATTCCACACGTTCACCCACGGGTAATCCTTCTTTTGCCAAACGTAGCCCAATAATAGCATTCTTTCAGGGTTCCATGCCGCAATCCACCCGACGGAATCTTCAATCAGATGAGTACTCACATAGTTATGGTCAATGTCGCTGTGTTGAAGGTCATATTCGTTCCCCAGGCTGTCTTTGGCATTCGGCCATTCATATTCCCAACGATGCGGATTGGGATACGAATGATCCTGAAAGAAACCAGGTCCTGCATTGGTATAAACCAGGGTTGATTGTGAAAGAAAAGGCGGGCCAATGGTTACATGCTGTACAATATTATTAAGCCGTCCCACCGTATTGGTATTTCGAACTCTTTCCGTAACCTTAAACAATGCTTCATTACCAATTAAACCAACCTCTCTTACTATATCCATGTCATCAATGGTTGATTCATAAGCCATTACGAGCCTTTTGGAAGATATGTCTTCTACAGTCCACATGCTGTTGGTTGCCTCTCCATTATGGGGTACTCCCATTTCCATTTCACCTGGGGTTGGAGCTCCCCATCTGCCGAGACAAAGAAAATGTCCCTGAAAAGGTGCCCCACCTTTGTTATTTTCAGGCATTTGTTCACTTTTTAGTGACCATGTAAACGGATTTATGGAATCATTTTTTAAATAAAAATTTATGTAAGCCCCGCCATATTGGTCTATAACAACACCAGCATGCATATTTTCCAAATGCAGATGTGTGCTTTCCGGTTTTGATTCCATTTCTTCCTGTTTTGGTCGGTTACAATGAATAAAAACAGCACAAAACAGCAGAAATAACAGAGAAGATTTATCCATCTTTAAAAAAGTATTCATAACCTGAAAATTGGACAACTACTATATTCATTGTCTTCATGTTTTTTTCCCCGGTCAGCGCAATGTAAATCCTATTTTTTTGGAAATACAATTACTGAGACAGAACGTTTCGGGAATACCACAAAAGTATTCGAAGGTTTTACCACAACATTTTTTTTGTTGAAACACCCAACTTCGGGCGACCCCTCCTCGCAGGGCTCATTCTCAATATTACCCCAGAAAACATGGTGTGTTGCCTCCGTTTCAAATTCTCCGAAAGCACTTAAATCAACGGTTGCCTCCAGATCGTCATTAAAATGCCTGTTAATAACGTGCAAATAAACATTTTCCAGGTCAGTTGTAGCAACCACATCAAGATAGGCCACTGAATCAAAGGGTTCAATGCCGCTCATTTTAAAGGGCTGACTATATGCCGGAATGTTTTCCAACTGAGTAGTTAATAAATCACTGCCATGGTAATTGGAATAAAAAGCAGTAACCTGACCTGTGGGATAGGCATGCGGTTCAACGTCTGCTTCCGGAGAAACCCGCACTCCCGTGATACCCCATGAATTGCCAACAAGCATGGACTGAATCCCAATATCCACAGCATCTGAATTACGCATGAGGGCGTGAATGAACCCCGTAGCTCCTATCCCTTTGGTATAACGACTACCCAGTTTCTCGGGATCAACTGAATCCATGCCCCACCATCCATTCCAATTCCATTCTGTCACCGCTACCGGGTAACCGGAATTTTTTGCATTCTGATAGAAAAAATCATTAATTACCGACTGGCCCTGATCATTGATCTGGGGGACAGCAACCCACGCTCTCCATTCTTCTTCCGCACTCACTGAGTCTCGTGGTACCTGTGTATCTTCCCGGTAAATTTTGGTGATTCCCCAGGGACGATAATTATGATATGCTACATAGTCGATTCGGTCACCAAATTTTTCCTTTAATGGTGTTGTTAGTTCCTGGCAATTTCCATCGGCAATGATTTCAATATCCGGATCAATTTCTTTAAATGCTTTGATATAGGCATCCAGGCACCTGAAATATTGTTCTTTGGCTTCCGGAGCAATGGGCCCACGGCGTTTCAATTCTTTAGCCATCACCCAAGGTTCATTGGCAATTTGAACATACCGTACATTGTAAGGTTCCGGATGACCGTTTTTTGTCCTTACCGATGGCCAGTCGTGCATACCTTCCGGCAAATCAGCACCAACCTCAGCATTGCAATATGCCAGTAACCCTGCTTCATGCATCACAGCCTCTTCAAGAGGCATTCTATTGAAATATGCGTTTCCAAAATTAATCACAACAATCATTTCCGAACCAAGCTCTTCAGCCATACGCAAGGCTTCATCATAGCCAAAATTTAAACCAACTGTATCACCCATTACGCCAATAAACTCCGGCCTGTCCCCTTCCCTGCCCGGAACATTATCAATCATATCTGTCCAATCGAGCTGGTCAACATCGGTTCCTCCGGGAAATCGCAATACGGGAATGTGCATGCCTTCCAATATTTCCATTACACCTTCCTGAAGTTCATGAGTTCCGGGCTTCAATGCCGCTTCAGGACCAATTTCACCATGCCAACTGGGTTTTTCCAGAAACTGACCAAATAAACGGTCATCAACATTAGCAATAACCTGATTTTCAACAGTTATTTTAATATCCGACTTTTTAGAGCACTGTACAAGAAAAAAGGTCAATGACAGGCTTATAAATACAAGATTTTTCATGATACTGATAAATTAATTTTGGCCTTGTTAATTAACTTCGTTGAACTCGTCCTTTGTCCTCGGTTCATAAATTATTTACAAT
>CAZAMT010000329.1:0-4592 GCA_964486145.1 uncultured Bacteroidales bacterium | reverse complement strand
TTATTTTTCGAACCTGAGCCATCTTGCACTGTATCTTTCCAGTGAAATGGGGTCTCCGATATTTAATTGTTCTCCGGTAACCGGATCTTCCACACTTTTGTATTTATAATTCCTGAAATTCAGATTTACCTCTTTGGCCTCGTCATCATTAATGAAAAAGTAATGGTCAGCCTGGGGTGCTGCAATACGATAAACGACTGCATTTTCACATGAATACGGGCTTACAAGATTGTCCATTGTATGATTTACCGTCCATTTTTCCATAAACGTGTTTCCCGGTGCCTGCATGGCATATGATGCATCAACACCCAGTAACACTGCAGTCCCTTGGCCATATTGATGTTCGGTAACGGCTACTTTTCCTGATTCAAAGCGCTCCACCACGTTGGCAGTGGTAGGGGCAATGTCAAAAAGAAAACCATCGAGTTTATGATTCCCGAGGTATTCAGGTACGTTGTTCGAATATTGCATATCGGCGATGGAAGCCCCGAAAATCTTTTCAAAAGGTGTTCCTTCCCCCGTTTCAAGCACAAGTCCCTGTGCATCCCACCAGCCGCCTGGGGCATCGAGTACGAGACGTCCGCCGTTTTTTACATATTCATCAAGTATGGGGAAAAGTTCCATGTTGATAGCGGCCTGCGCCGGCATGTAAATAACTTTGTATCGTTTTGCCAGACCTTTTTTGATATCCGAAGGAGTCACATGCTCCCACGGGATATTTGCATTTATTAGCGACCTGCTGATGCCAATCCTTGCCTTAACCGGATAATGCTTAAAGTGGGTTCGTCCCGGTCCTGATACCGCTGCCCAAATAGCTTCGTTATCCCAGTTGACAAACACGCCCACGTAAGGCTCTTTATGTGCACTCCATATTTCATCACGATATTTGTCGGCAGCTTTGGCAATTTTTCCGGCCCTGACGGCCCGGGGGCCCGGTTCATTTTGCCTGTTAAGAAGCGCATATTCTCCTGATTCCCAGCCTGCCCGGCGGAAATTCCAAGCCCACATTCCCACGCCTTTAAAACCTCCGGCAATGTATGAAAGCAGTAGCTGAGAAATAACTCCTTTGTCAACGGTATACCCGGCTGTTTCAAACTGTGAAAAAACGTTCCAGCCTTTACCTCCCGAAAGTTGCTGTGGACCGCCTGTGCTCTCCCAGGTTGCGGCCCAGCCTCCTTTAAACCAGTCGGTTGCAATGGATGATTGCATGTATATGCATCTGGCTACTTCGTAATCTACTTCTTCATAATGCCAGGCAAGGTGGATGGATGGATAAAAGGATCCGCGCTCTGTCATTACTTCGGCAATTCCCTCCATATCGGTTGCCCGTGAAGCAAAGGGTAAAAACAGTCCCATTTCCCCGCCTGCACGTTGCGGTTGTTCGGGATATCTCAATTTATTGTAGAACTTTATGTTTTCAAGATACATGTCGGCCTTGAAACGGAGGATATCCCGTACCCTTCCGTATTCCCTTCCCTGCCTGGGGATGATCACATATTGTCCTTCTTCATCGTAATTAATTAGAGGATCTTTTTCAAAATCCTCCCAGCTTGTATAGGGGTCACCTGTAATCCCAACTTCATATTGGTTCCAGGCTTTCGCGAGTTCATCAATACTGCTGTACTTATTTTTAACCCATTCCCTGAATAAGGGAACGTCATCTGGTCGGAGGTAAGCATCCGCATGATGATCATAGCGCTGAAAATTGTCCTGTCCCGGTAGAGGATCTTTCCAGGTTGACAGGTGTTTTTCAAAGACTTTATGCTGGTATTCCAGTATTTTGGGGTGTTCTCTGGCTTCCTGAATGCTCATATCTTCCGGTAGTCCAAGCTTCTTTAATAATTCCGGAGTAATATCTTCCCAGCCTCCCTGACCATACCAAAAGGGAATAATGCCTTCTTCAAGGGCAATTCGCAGCACCTCTTTTCTTGGCCATTCGGGGGTACCCATGGTTTGCTTAAGGTTTGTAAAACCCAGTTTTTTCATGAGGCGAAAATGTTCTCGCATTTCTTCCTCTTTTATTCCTGCCCAGGGCAAAAATACAACCCCATAAGGCATGGGTGCCAGTTTTCTGAACTTCTGCTGCATGGGACTGTCATGCATTTGGTCGTAAAGGTCATGATAGAATTCGTCTTTTTGCGCCTGCACTGGTAACAGACTGAGTATAAAAATAAACAGTGTCATTAACTTTGTCATCCGAATAAATTTTGTATTTTTCATGTGTTTATAATTAAGTTACCAAGTTATTAAGTTATTGAGTTTATCCGGTAGTGCGTTGTAGAAGAACCTTTAATAATCATGGGTGTGTGTTATTAAAATATAATCATGGTATGTTTCAGTTTTGTATCATTAAATTTTTTATCTCTTCTTCATACTTTATCGTTTCCACTGCATCTACCAAAGCATCGGAAATGTGTTGCTTTTTATTTTTTTAGAGATTGCAGAATAGAATCCATTTCAATGACGAGTTTTGGATATTCACCTGCCAGGTTTGTTGTTTCCCCGGGATCCGTCTCCAGGTTGTATAATTGTGGTTCGATAGATATACCACCTTCAATGTTTTTAATATCCACGATCCAGGCGTGTTCCTGCTCTGTAGGTTCGATGTATTTCCATTTTCCTTTCCGCAGACCGAAAGTGAACGCTTCTTCCAACAGTATTTTTCTACCTTTTGTTGATTCTCCGAGCATGATATCAAGCATATTTTTACTGTCAGGAGCTGCTTTATCCGGCACTTCCTGGTCAATTAATGCAGCGATGGAGGCAAATACATCCACTTGACTCCACAGCGCATCGTTCACAGAGTGATCGATTTTTCCGGGCCAGTAAGTGATGGTGGGCATGCGGTTACCACCTTCGAATATGCTGTATTTCCCACCGCGAAAAGGCCCGGCAGGCTGATGTTCTCCAAACAATTCAACTGCTTTATCTTCGTATCCGTCATTGAGCACAGGCCCGTTGTCGCTTGAAAAAATAACCAGGGTGTTTTCATCAATACCCAGTTCTTCCAGCTTTGCAATCAACTGTCCGGTTACCCAGTCCATCTGAGCAATGGCATCACCCCTTGGTCCCATAGAAGTGGCACCAACAAATTTTTCATTCGGCAGGCGCGGAACATGAATTTCATGAAATGAAAAATAAAGAAAAAACGGATGGTCTTTGTTCTTTTCCATAAAATCAAAGGCTTTTTCACTTAAAACAGAAGGAAAATCCTCATCCACGAAGCGTGCTTTGTTACCACCGGTCATAAAGCCAATCCTGCTGATGCCATTGGTAATCGTACCACTGTGCTGGGTATCGGCGGGTTGTTTAAGCATTTCGGGATGTGACAGGCCTGTGGGGTCAGGATACGGATTTCCTTCCGAGGGATCGTCGGTAAAAGTTATTTCCATTGGATCATCGGAAACGAGGTTTACCACATGGTGGTTTTCTAAATATACTGCTGGCACCCGATCCCCGGTTGAAGGGATGATGAAGCTATAGTCAAATCCAATTTCGAGTGGTCCGGGTTTCACTTCTTCGTTCCAGTTTACGTTTGCGTTACCCAGGCCGAGATGCCATTTACCAATCACTGCGGTAGAATAACCCGCCTTTTTGAGCATGGAAGCCAGTGTTGGAGTTCCTGGGCGGATAAGGAGCGCGGCATCGCCTGGCAGTATGGCAGCATTCCGTCGAAATGCATAGCTACCCGTAAGCAAAGAATACCGTGAAGGGGTGCAGGTAGCAGCCGAGCAATGAGCATCCGTAAATCTCACACCTTTTGCTGCAAGCCGGTCGATATGAGGCGTTTCAACCCCGGTTGCACCGTAGCAGCCAAGGTCGCCATATCCGAGATCATCAACGTAAATGATGACGATGTTTGGAAGTTCAGAATGCTTATCTTTCTGGCTATTGCAAAAACCTTCCGTTTGATGAGCGGGATTTTGACTGTTGTCATCAAAAAAAGTAAACAAGAATATACTGCAAGTAACTAAAGATTTTATTAATATCGGATTCATAATTATTGTTTTTTATTGTCCGGGTACATGCGGTTATAAATTTTACCGTATCGTTCATGATCAACCATCCAGTCGTAATCATCATATGGATCCAGGTTTTTGTTTTTCAGGATTAACCCCTCATTTCTGAGTTCGTCCTGTAAGTGGATAATATCCAGTTCCTGCAACGGTATGTGCTCATTCATTGCCATTTTCACTGCAATCCCGGCAACATGTCCTGCCTGCATCCATGTTGATTCGAGCCTGTAGGCACAAAAACCAACATGCGAAAACGATGCACATACAGGTACAATGAGGTTTTTACATTCTTCTTTTTTGGGGACGAGCGTGCGATAGGATATTTCGAAAGGTTTATGAACGATCTCCCATATCCTTCCTTCATTGATAAATGCAGAATCACTGATGGCAATGCGCTGCACATGATGGCAGTCAACCCAGTGTGAACCGAGAAAAACAGCATCGTCTTTCGTGCGTTTGACAAAAATATCATGTTGGGTTTGCACCACATCGCTGATCATTCGACGGGCTTCCCGGATGTAGAGGTAATAAGGGAAATTATCATTATGCACAAACTCATCTTTTGCATACCCAAAC
>CAZAMT010000328.1:0-4599 GCA_964486145.1 uncultured Bacteroidales bacterium | reverse complement strand
CGTATCGCTGCATTAGCGGCTGTGTACAATGCGTACCTGTGCGCACGGCAATACCTATTTGGTTTTTGCCGACACACAAAGCCAACTCTGAAAAACCAAAAGAGCTTGCCCTTTACCTCCGAACCCAAACATAATGATGATTTAAATACTCATTATGTGAGATGTTAAATATTTATTCTTACTTTTGTAGAATATAAATCAAGTTCAAGAATGAACCGAATAAAAGACGTTTTAGAACAAAAAGGAATTAAACAGAAATGGCTGGCTGAACAATTGGGCAAGAGTTACAATATGGTTAACTCTTACGCCCAAAACAGACGACAGCCAAGTTTATTAGACCTATACAAGATTGCTGAAATCCTTGATATTGAAGTAAAAGAATTATTAATTGAAAGAAACATCCATGGCAAAAATGTTCAATAATGGAAAGATTCTTAATGGACCTTGGATGATTAAAGAGGAAGTATTCAAGAAATTAGATGAAGAAAAAAAAATATTATGGACAAGTGGAGGTGATGAACAACCTTATGGAAAGATTTATCTTCATGAATCAACAGGTCAAATTGCTAATGATTTTTGGGACACGAAATTTGGTAGTAATCAAGAAGCAAGTTTAAGTTTGGAAAAATTATTTGAAAAAAGATATTTTGATTTTCCCAAATCAACAATTTTGCTTAAAAATATAATTACTATCGGTTCAAACACCAACGATCTCATTCTCGACTTCCTCGCAGGCAGCGACACTACCGCACACGCAGTAATGGATTTGAACAAAGAAGATGCTTCGACAGGCTTAGCGCAGGCTGGGAATAGAAAATATATTTGCGTTCAACTACCCGAACTCACAGAAGAAAAAAGCGAAGCCTACAAAGCAGGTTATAAAACCATAGCTGATATAAGCAAAGAAAGAATCCGCAGAGCAGGAAAAAAAAAACAGGAAGAAACCAAAGCTGAAATAAAAAATATAGAAATTGAAATAAAAAAACTGCAAGGCGAATTACCAACAGACGAAACCAAAGCTGAAATTGAAAACCTGAAAACCAAAATAGAGCAATTGCAACATCAAGATTTAGGTTTCAAAGTATTAAAATTTGAGGATAGCAATTTCAAGCAATGGCAACAAATAGAGGGCAAAGACCTGTCCGACCGGCAGGCGGGTGCCAAAGCACTTGCCGAGCAAATGAAATTATTTGTTGACCCTGTTTCTGAATCTGCAACCACTGAAAATATGGTGTACGAGCTTTTGCTAAAAAACGGTAAAGACCTGAACAGCCCTATTGAAAAGAAAAGCAGTTTTTACAAAATCAACGATACTGAATTGATTTTGCTTTTAGAAAAAGCAACGCGAGAAATTATTGATGCTGTAATTGCCGAAAAGCCTATCAAGGTATTTGCACTCGATAAGCTGTTTAAAGGAAACGACCAGTTAAAAACCAATACTGTACTGCAAATGAAAGATGCAGGGATTGAATTTAAAACGATATAGCTATGCTTCAAAACATAAAAATAGAAGGATTTAAGTCTATTAAAACATTGGATTTAAAACTAAGTCCAATAAACCTATTGATAGGTTCAAATGGGGTTGGTAAGTCCAATTTTATTTCCTTTTTCAAGTTGGTAAATAACATCTACGAACAAAGGCTTCAACAATACTCCTTGAAAAGTGGTGTTGACAATTTACTTCATTATGGTCGTAAAAACACTTCGGAGATAAAGGGTTACCTTGATTTCGGCAATAATGCTTATAAATTTAATTTATTGCCGACTGACGAAGGTTCCTTGTTTGTTAGTAGAGAAGATAGTCTGTTAAATTATCAAACTCAATACAGTAAATCTTTTTATAATGAAAATATAAAGGAAAGCCTTATTAAGGGTTCTTCAACTCAAAGAAACAAATACTTAAGCGAACATCTTGAAAGCTATAAAATTTACCATTTTCACGATACAAGTAGTTCAGCTCCTTTACGCTCCAAAGCCAATACAAATGACAATAGAAGTTTGAAAGAAGATGGCGGTAATCTGCCTGCTTATGTGTATTACTTGCAAGAGAAACATGCATTGAATTTTAAACGAATAGAGAAGATTATACAATCGGTTGTTCCTTTTTTTGATAGGTTTAACTTATCTCCGGCTTTTTTAGATGAAGAAAAAATTCTCTTGGAATGGACTGAAAAAGAGCATCCTGAAACGTACTTTAATGCCAATCATTTATCTGATGGTAGTTTACGCTTTATAGCATTAGTTACCTTATTAATGCAACCCAAACTTCCGAAGGTTATCATTATTGACGAACCTGAATTGGGTTTACATCCAACTGCCATAAACAAACTATCAGGCTTAATAAAATCTGCCGCAGCAAAGGATTGTCAAGTTATTGTTTCTACACAATCCGTAACACTGCTTAATAATTTTGAAGCCGAAGACATCATTACGGTTGATAAGGAAGATAATCAGTCGGTTTTCAGAAGGTTGAATAAGGAAGAGTTGGGCAATTGGATAGAAGATTATTCAATTGGAGAATTATGGACAAAAAGTATCATTAAAGGACAGCCACTATGAAAAGATTAATAATAGTAGTAGAGGGCGATACTGAAAAAGAATTTATTGATAAGGTATTAAGTCCTTATTTATACACAAAAGGTTTGCAAAGTGCGAATTGTTTTAAAATAAAACATACCAAAGGAGGATTGACAAAATACCAGCATCTAAAAACAGATTTAATTAACTGTGTTTATGAAAGCAAGGTATTGGTTTCCACTTTATTTGATTTTTATGCATTGCCTAAAGATTTTCCAAAGTATGAAGATGCAAAAACAATTGTAAATAAAGCAGATAGACTGGCATTTTTGGAAAAATCCATTGTAGAAGATTTAGAAAAAGAAAAAGGAAAATCTTTTCCAAATTTGTTACCATACATTCAACTTCACGAATTTGAAGCCTTGGTTTTTTCTTCAATAGATGCTATTAAATCGCTATACTCAAATGAAGATGCAAAATTCAATGAGTTAGAAAAAATAATGGAATCACATCCAAATCCTGAAGATATTAATGACAAACCAGAAACAGCCCCTTCAAAAAGGCTGAAAAATAACCAATTAATCAGAGGTTATAATAAAGTTAATGATGGAATTATGATAATTGAAGAAGCGGGTATTGATACAGTTCTAAGAAAGTGTGCGAGATTTAATAATTGGGTAGAAACATTAATTGAAAAAGTAAAAGAATGAAATTAACCTTTGAATCCAATCTCAATTATCAGCAAGAAGCCATAAAATCCATAACGGATTTATTTGAAGGGCAACCTTCGGAAGAAAGTTTAATTCAATCTGAATTGTCAGAATAAGATACCTATGCCAATATCTATAGCTATGGCAATCGTTTAGTAATTTCAGAAGAACAAATCCTTACCAATCTACACGCCATTCAAGCCACAAACGAAATAAATGTTTCGGCTAAATTGGACGGTATCCACTTTTCGGTAGAAATGAAACAGGCACAGGTAAAACGTATGTTTACCTGCGTACCATATATGAATTGAATAAACTGTACGGTTTCAAAAAGTTTGTAGTTGTTGTACCTTCGGTTGCCATTCGTGAAGGCGTTTAAAGAATTTAGAAATTACTCACGAACATTTTCAAACACTTTATGACAATGTACCCGTTAATTTTCAGGTGTACGACAGTACTAAAGTTTCCACCTTGAGAGGTTTTGCAACCACTAACAACATAGAAGTTTTGGTAATCAACATTGATTCATTTGCCAAAGACGAAAACATTATCAATAAACCCAATGATAAGCTGAACGGGCAGAAACCAGTTGAGTTTATCCAGGCTACCCACCCTATTGTAATTGTGGACGAGCCACAAAATATGGAAACCGAAAAGCGTATTGCAGCTATTGAAAACCTGAAAGCACTATGTACGCTTCGCTATTCAGCAACACACAGAAATCAATACATTCTTACTTACAGTCTAAACCCTGTAAAGGCTTATGATTTAGGATTGGTAAAACAAATTGAAGTTGATTCTATCATTGAAGAAAATGCCTACAATGATGCTTTTGTTTCGGTAGAATCAATCACGGCAACCAAAACGAAAGTAACCGCAAAAGTTTCTATAAACAGCAATGAAAACGGAGGTGTAAAAAAGAAAACCATAACTGTAAAAGTGGGTGACGATTTATACAAACTATCCAACGAAAGAGAAATCTATGCAGATGGTTATATCATTGAGGAAATTGATGCAGTAAACCAGTGTATTTCTATCTCAAACGGTAACTTGCTTTACAAAGGCGACAGTCAAGGCGGACTGACTGATGAAGTCATGAAGTTTCAAATCCGCAAAACCATTGAAGAACATTTGAAGAAAGAAAAACGCCTAAACAAATTAGAAATAAAAGTTTTGTCTTTGTTCTTCATTGATAAAGTTGCGAATTATCGCAACTACGACTCAACAGGGAATGCTGTAAAAGGTAAATTTGCTGAATGGTTTGAAGAAATTTATCAGGAATACATTTCAGGCAGAACCAAAAACAAACAAACTCGTACAGCTATCAAGTATCGCAAAGGTTTTGAAGCCGACCCAAAATTTTTGGAGATAT
>CAZAMT010000327.1:0-4666 GCA_964486145.1 uncultured Bacteroidales bacterium | reverse complement strand
CCTTATTAATTCATGGGTTTGGTCTAAAAAGCCTTCAAACTGCTGATTTTTGTTGTTTTCACCCCTAACCCCTAAAGGGGAACAGCTAAAAATCAGCAGTTTGAAGAAGTCCCCTTTAGGGGATTTAGGGGTAAGGTGGCTTTTTAGACCGGACTCATTCATAAATTATTTACAATTAACTCCTTTAATAGAGAAAAAAACGTAATAAAATAACTCCAATTCAACCATATTGTTTAACAGCCACCGATGAAAGTTAGATTTCGCAGCATAACGGATACATCCCGCGAAATTTTATAATCTTTGGCATATAGTATATTTAGTTTTTTCTCCATACTTTCACCTGTAATTGCCGGTTTTGTTGTACTGGATGGAATGAATATCCCTGGTTTAATCCGTGGGAGTTGCGAAGCCTGTGAAAACTGTTTTGAGTAACCAATCCAACTATATTTCCCGAAGAGAACCAAAGCTGTATTTTGAAAATAACCACCTGGTTTTTTTTGTATCAAAAGCAATACAGGTGATAACAGGAGTAAGATCACCGAAGAAACCATATCGAAAAACCTTTTCTTTCTCTTGTTTACAGGTGATCCTATGGAGTCAAGATTAACTGTATAAAGCTCTCCAGCGGTATTTATTGAGTTACTGCCAATGATGGAAAGGCTCTCAGGTGGAGCAATTTTAAAGTCAATCGGATATGTTGATAGTTTGAGCATGTTTCGGATAATGTCTTCGGATGACATGTTCTTTGAACTAAAGATAATCTCATCGATACGAAGTATTTTAATAATTTCAGGCAAATGGCTAATGTTCCCAAGGTATTTGCTTCTGTCGTATTCTTCTTCCGGACTCACCATTCCGGCAAGTTCTGATTTGATATTTGTTTGCTGTAAAATATCCCTGATACGATCAACCTCTTCAATGGAGCCTGCAATAACTATTTTTTTCTTGTCAGAATAAAATTTTACGGGAACGCCAGCATAATTTATAAGATGAAAAACATACCTCAAAAGCAATGAAACTGTAATCGCCCATGCGGTGCCAAGAAGAATTAAAGCCCTTGAAAACCTTAAGTTTTCAGGAAGGAGTGCATATACAACCAGGATAATAACAGTTCCCGTGAGGATGCCTTTTGCAGATTGAGCAGGACGTATGGGCTTTTTATATGCTTTCAGAAAGTACGATGATATCATCCAAACAAAAATGTATAGTGGAACAACCACTTGCAGGTATATTTCAGGGTAATAACCCTTTTCACCAAATTTGTACTGTTCCCAGAAAGGTTTTAGTGCATAAAAGCCTCCAAATATCAGAAAGATTTCAAGCAATGCTACGATTATATTATTGATGAAACGTTTTAACAGGGATAACCCCGCCCTGAAATAGATTGCCAGTTTAATTAGTAAAATGTAGGCATTTGCCTTTCGTCGGGCAAAATGTTTACGTGCAAAAATGATCATGGCTCTGTAAAATACCAGCACGTAATTGATACTACCCTTTTTTGTACTTTCGCCTTTATAGTGGATGATGGTTGTTTCCGGATAATAATAAATTTTATGTCCTGCTTTGACGATTCTGTAGGACAAATCGATATCTTCTCCGTACATAAAAAAGCTTTCGTCCAGCAAACCGATGTTGTCGAGCACAGATTTACGGATAAACATAAATGCACCCGGGAGCACTTCAATCTCATTTGTTTGGTTTTCATCGAGATAACCCAGGTGGTATCGGTTAAAAGTTTTTGATTTCGGAAATAATTTTGACAGCCCGAAAATCTTAAAAAAAGCTACATCGGGTGTAGGTAGCGCCCTTTTTGATTCTGGAAGGAAATTGCCTTTGCCATCAATCATCTTTACACCCATAGCGCCTGCATTCGGGTGGTTTTTCATAAATGAATGGCACATTACCAGGGTATTTTCCTGCACCACAGTGTCCGGATTTAACAATAAAACATAAGTTCCTTTGGCTTTTGTAATGGCCTGATTGTTGGCTTTCGAAAACCCCGCATTTTGCCTGTTTTCAATGAGATGAACTTTTGGAAATTTTTCCCTGATCGCTGCACAGGAGCCATCAACAGAATTGTTGTCTACCACGAAAATTTCAACGGATAATCCTTTAACTGCATTGTAAACCGAGTGCAGGCATTGTTCCAGGAAATGCTTTACATTGTAATTAACGATAACAACAGAAATATCCATCACTTAAATACGGAATTCATTGAAATATAAAGGCACACATTGGAAAATACTATTTGAGGTCGTCGATATCTGTTGTACATTCGTAAAGATATTTTTTACACGCATTTTTATTTCCAAGTTGGCAGGATCGCTGAAAATTTTCACATGCATTGCTGATATCATCGATACGCAGGTAGGCCATTCCTAAATCGTAATACATCACAGGATTTGATTGATTTAATTCTACCGATTTTTTCAGATCATTGATGGCCTCTTCAAAATTATCGAGGTGGTAGTAAGCCCGGGCCCGGCTATGGTAACCACTGGCATTTTCAGGGTCAATGTCAATGGCCTTTGAAAAATCTGCAATGGCGTTATCAAATTCACCCAGACCGAGAAATGAAAAGCCCCGGTTTACATAAATGCCAAATAGATCAGTGTTAAGTCCTTTTTCCAGGGCCATGTCAAAATCTTCAATTGCTTTTGAAAATCTGTCCCTGGAATTTTGCAATATCCCGCGGGAATAATAAAATTCGCCATATTCAGGATAACTTTCAATTGCCTTTTCAATCATTTTTTGTGCTTCCTTGGTTTGGTTCATTTGAAGTAAAACAATGATTTTACTGTTCAGTGCATTCCGGTTGGTCGGCTCCTGTTCGAGAGCCATGTTATAATCGACCAGAGCAAGTTCGTATTCTTGCAAATCGGCATGTATATCTCCGCTTACGATGTATGCTTCGGCATAGGAAGGATCTAAATCCGTAGCTTTATCAATATCACTGAGCGCGTTATTATAATCCTGAAGTCTTTTTCGAGCGGTAGCCCTGCCTACATATGCTTCTGGCCTGCTCGGAAATGTGCTGATGGCTTCATTGAATTCATCGATGGCACCGTAATAATCTCTTTGTGAAATTCGATTTTCACCTTCATGGATCAAATCATCATAATTTCCCGTTTCCTGACCGGATGCATTTATGAACAAAGTAAAAAATATGAAAAACGCACTTAAATATTTCATCGATTGACTAACAAATTTTCGTTTTTATTGTATGCTGATATATCTTTTTTTAACTACAATTTAAAGATAGTAATTTGAGTTTGTTATTTTTATCCGAAAACAAATTTAGTTTTATGTTACACAAATATAGATTATCATTAATGAAATTGTTTATCTCAGGCTTTATTTTATTTTCTTGTTTTGGTTTCACCTTTCCTCAAGAGGGCATTACCATTGATGGTAAACTGGAAAATATAGAAACATCAGGTGTTGAGTTGTTGCAACTTGTTCCAAATGCGGTGCTTGCCACGGCTACGGTAAGCGATGAAGGAAAATTTACCTTGTCAGCCGACATAATGGAAGAATCAATATACCAGTTGAATTTTGCAGAAGCGAAATACCTGATGTTGATTTTGTCACCCGGTGATAATGTAAGCATCACTGTTGATGGAAATGCCATTTCATTCCCTGAAATATCAGGATCTGAACATTCGGAAAAACTTTACAATACCATACGTGAATATCATTTGTATGATCGAAAAATTGAAGAATACCGCAAAAAAATGATAGCTGAAAAGCAAGCATTTATAGAAGGGTTTTTGCGAAATGATACCTCACTGGCGACATTGTTTTTTGGTGACAGGGTGCCCATTGCCCAGAACATCGAGATCTATCAAAAAACATTACAAAATTTACAAAGCAGGTATCCGGAAAATTATTTTGTTAACGATTTAAAGAAAAGAGTTAATTCTCATGCATTGCTTGCAGTAAACAGTAAAATGCCAGAGATAGCACTTCCAAATCCTGAAGGTGATACTCTCAAATTGAGTGATTACAGGGGCAATGTTGTGCTTGTGGATTTTTGGGCATCCTGGTGTGGCCCATGCAGGCAGGCAAACCCGCATCTCGTAAAGCTTTATAAAAACTATAAAGATCAGGGATTTGAAATTTTTGGGGTGTCACTTGATAGAAACCGTGAAGCCTGGCTCAGCGGAATCGAAAGTGATAATCTTACCTGGCCTCAGGTAAGTGATTTGAAATACTGGAACTCTTCAGTGGTGAAGGATTTTGGCATTTCTGGAATCCCTTTTACTGTATTGGTTGATAAGGACGGAAACATTCTTGCCAAAGGCCTTCGCGGGCAGGAACTTGAAAACAGACTTGACAGGATTTTCGCTAAATCTGAAAACTAACTGATTTATAAGCAATTCTTTTTTCTTTATCAACACGGGCAATATTTTCCAAAACGATATGACTTCCTGTATTACCAGGAGACAGCATGGCAGGTGTGAAATCGATACCGGAAAATGAACATATTTTGTACAAAATTCAGGAAATGTGCACAGTTCCTCATATCCCACAACTTTAACCTGCCCTATTGGCTTCGCCGAGCCCTTCGGGCTTCATGAATATGTATATTTAATTGGTTTACTGCAGAACTTGTGCCGCCAAAGGCTGCATTAGCCCGATTTAGATACACTTAGTCTCGCCCAGG
>CAZAMT010000326.1:0-4666 GCA_964486145.1 uncultured Bacteroidales bacterium | reverse complement strand
CAACCCTGCTTAACCGGTTAATAAAAGACCATCCCGATAAAAAGTTTGCCATCATCGAAAACGAATTTGGTGAAATTGGCATTGACGGAGGCCTGATAGTGGGGGCAGATGAAAACATATTTGAACTTTCAAACGGTTGCATTTGCTGTTCACTCAACGAAGGGTTTTACGAAACAATAGCAAAACTATTGGACAGTAAATACTCGTTTAACCACTTATTGGTTGAAACTACCGGTATAGCCGACCCGGATTCGATTATCAAGGCATTTTTTTCATCAGAAGCCATACAATTACATTTTAGGATTGATAGTGTCATTTGCCTTGCCGACTGCACAAACATGGAAGACCTGATGGATGAACAGCCGGAAGTAAAAAAACAATTGGCTTTGGCCGATGTTGTGCTGCTCAATAAAGCGGACACTATTCAAGCTGAATATTTAGAAAGCCTAAAGAAAATTATTACCGATATTAGTCCGATGGCAGAAATCTATCCTGCGAAATTTGCCAAAGTTGAAGAAATTAATTTGCTTGATTTAAAGTCATTTTCGGCGAAAACGATAGAAAAATCAACCATGACTTTTCAATATTCGCACAATTTTAATGAAGCAAAACACCACCACCACCACCACCATAAACATGAGATCAAATCAATGGGTTTCATCATTCCGGGAAATTTCGATATGGATAAGTTCCACACCTGGATGCAAACTTTTCTGTTTTTTAATCGGAATACAATTTTCAGGGTAAAAGGTATTTTAAGTTTTGTAGATACACCTGACAGAATTGTCTTTCAGGCTGTTAGAGAAAATTACATACTTGAAAAAGGCACTTCATGGGGTGCTGAAACCCGTTTTAGCAAACTTGTATTTATCGGAAAAAAATTAAACCACGACAAACTGGAAGATAATCTTTACCAACTCTTAGCAGTACCGGAAAAAGTAAGTAAATAACAAACTTTAAACGAAGTAGCATGATATTATCTGGGTCGGAAATAAAAAAAAACATTGGGGGCAGCATTGTAATTGAACCTTTTAACAAGCAACAAATAAACCCCAATAGTTATAATCTTCGGCTACACAGCGAACTGGCTGTTTATGACAGTGCCACGCTCGACATGAAAAAGGATAATCCCTATTCGATAATTACAATTCCTAATGAGGGGTTTACCCTTCAACCCGGGAAATTGTATTTGGGGCGAACGGTGGAATACACCGAATCACACAATCATGTTCCCATGCTTGAGGGGCGTTCATCGGTAGGTCGACTGGGTTTGTTTGTGCATGTAACCGCGGGCTTTGGCGATGTGGGTTTCAAAGGTTTTTGGACACTCGAAATGTTTTGTGTTCAACCCCTTGTAATTTATGCCGGGGTTGAAATATGTCAAATTTATTATCATACTATTTCAGAGGATTTCAAAACTTACAATAAAGGAAAATACCAAAACAACAAAGGTATTCAGGCAAGCATGCTTTACAAGGATTTTAAATAAATGGACACAGCAAACAACATAGAAGAGGGAATCCGCTTAATGCCGCAATTTGCAAATAATAATAATGGCGAACACAGGAGAGCTTGTTTTTACAGAACGGTAAATACGGAATCGAAAAACTTAGAATTTTTAGAAAAATGAATCATGAACTCATAGAGGAAATTGAACTGATTGGTGATGGACACCGGATGACGTCTATAGAAACACCATTAAGATCTGATGCTTTTAAAAAATCAGATGAAGAAAAAATTAATAATATAGAAAAGTATTTTCATCATATAATGGAAGAACTCGGTTTGGACATGAGAGATGACAGTCTTAAAGGGACGCCATATAGAGTGGCCAAAATGTACGTCAAAGAACTTTTCTATGGTTTGAATCCAAAAAACAAACCAAGGCTTTCTGTTTTTGACAACAAGTATAATTACAACAAAATGTTGGTTGCGAGTAATATTACAATAAATTCAGCTTGTGAACATCACTTTCTTCCAATCATAGGCAAAGCACATGTGGGCTATTTTTCCAATGGAAAAGTAATTGGACTTTCAAAGATTAATCGTTTGATTGATTACTATGCACGAAGACCACAAGTTCAGGAACGTTTGAGTATTCAAATTTTCGATGAATTAAAAAAATCGTTGGATACTGAGAATTTGATAGTAGTTGTTGAAGCCGAACATTTGTGTGTTACCACAAGAGGAGTGAACGACAAAAGTAGCATGACTACGACAATAGAATATGGAGGCGTGTATGAAGAGCCGCAAATGAGAACTGATTTTTTTAACTTAATTAAGTCCTAAGCAATAAAAAACGATGACTGATATTTGGATAAATACTATAATTAGCACGCTATTGGTTTGTATAGCTTCATTTGCAGGCGTATTGTTTCTGGCATTCAAAATGCAGTTACTACAAAAAATTGTATTTGTATTGGTAAGTTTTGCTGTGGGAGCCTTGTTTGGCAATGCGTTTTTTATGTTGATTCCCGAAGCTCAGGAATTACTGCCTAATAATTTACTTACAGGGCTTATGATCGTTGGCGGGATTATGCTCCTATTTGTTCTCGAAAAATTGATTCATTGGCATCATAACCATAATATTGAGCAGTTTAAAAACGAAGCACCGCTGGGGTATATAAGCCTGTTTACCGATGGTTTGCATAATTTTATCGATGGCATTCTGATTGCTTCCGCCTGGATGGTTTCGCCCGAAATCGGGCTGGCTACGACCCTGGCTGTTATTGCACATGAGATACCACAGGAAATCAGCGATTTTGGCATTTTGATATACGCCGGTTTTTCACGAAAAAAAGCCCTGATTTTTAATTTTCTATCGGCTTGCACCGCTATTTTGGGGGCTGTTGGCACATTATGGCTGGGAGCTTTGTTTAACAATATTTCGGCTTATATTTTGCCACTTGCTGCGGGTGGTTTTATTTACCTTGCCGGTTCCGACCTTATACCTGAACTGCATCGCGAAAAGTCGGCCGGTAAGAATACGTTACAGCTGCTTGTTATAATTATTGGGCTGGCTCTAATGCTATTTATTGCGCAAAACCACGAACACAACCACGGTCCGCAACATGAGCACAGCGAAGAATGTAGCCATGAACATATTCATTAAAAAAAACCGGAAAATATGACCTATATTAAAACAGAAAATCTTTCATTTCAATACCCCGGGGGAACAGTATTTAACTTCCCCGATTTGCAAATTGAAGCCAACGAGTCGTGGTTGCTTACCGGGAATTCAGGCAGCGGAAAAACAACTTTGCTTCATTTACTATCGGGTATTTTAAGTCCCAAAAACGGAAATATCAACATTGCCAATACAGGCATTAACTTATTAAAACCAACACAACTCGATGCTTTCAGGGCGCAACATATTGGCTTGGTATTTCAAAAAAGTTATTTTATCGATGCCTTGAGCATGCATAAAAACCTATTGTATTTTGGCGAATTGTCGGGTACGAAAACTGACCCTGACTTTCTGAATAAATTAGTAAGCGATTTGGGTGTAAGCCAATTGCTGCACAAGAAACCCGCATCGTTAAGCAGTGGCGAACTTCAACGTTTCTCTATTGCCCGGGCAATGATAAATAAACCGGGTATTATTTTAGCCGACGAGCCCACATCGAGCTTAGATGATGATAATTGCAAGCGTTTTACCGACCTTTTGGTTCGTATTTGCAATACCTACCATGTAACGCTTTTAGTGGCAACACATGATGCCCGATTGAAAAAAGATTTTATAAATACCATCAAACTGAACTAAATATGCTGACTATAATAAAAATAGCGCTTGCAAAATTGCTGCATAAACCCTACAACAGTGTTTTAAGTGTCCTTTTGTTTGCCATAGGCGTTGCGCTTATTTCGCTCATTATAAAAACAGAAACTTTTCTAAACAGCCAATATAAAACCAACATGGCGGGTATTGATTTGGTTGTTGGGGCAAAAGGAAGCCCGCTGCAGCTCATCCTGTCATCGGTACTACATATCGATGCCCCTACAGGGAATATTCCGTTAGTTGAAGTAAAAAAAATACAACAAAACCCTTTGGTAAAGCAAAGCATTCCAATTGCTTTGGGCGATAATTATAAAGGCTTTCGAATTGTTGGCACCCATACGGATTATTTGCAATTGTATGCTTGTGAGTTTCATGCCGGCCATATATTTTCAAAACCATTGGATGCTGTAATTGGGGCAAATGTTGCTGAAAAAGCAGAATTGAAAATTGGAGACACATTTACCGGTGTGCATGGGTTTATGGACGAAGGTCATAGCCATGACGAATTTCGCTACACCGTAACCGGGGTGCTGAAAAAGTCAGGAAATGTTACCGACAACCTCATACTAACACCCGTTGAAAGTGTTTGGATGGTGCATAGCCACAAACACGAACACCATGAACATGGTGATGAACAGCACAAACACAACGGGCATCATGAACATGGTGATGAAAAAGGAGAACTCAACGAGCATGATGAATACGTCGAAAAAGACCATCAAGACAAAGAAGTTGCTGAACACCATCACCACGAGCACGATGAAGGCTGCAATCATGATGATGGGCACGATGAGCATCATGAAAGGAATACCCCGGCTGATAAAACACTGGAGCATTTGCAACACAAAATCTCGCGTGGCGAAGAACTAACCGAAGAAGAAGCCCAAT
>CAZAMT010000325.1:0-4672 GCA_964486145.1 uncultured Bacteroidales bacterium | reverse complement strand
CCTAACAGGCTAAAGTTGAATGGTCTATGGATTCCACTATTATCCCTGTTATTTACACAAGGAACCAGCTTCTATTTACAATTTACCATTGTAGCCAAGCCTTAAATAGTGTTTGTTTTATTACATTTGTTGAAATAAACCGGATAAAGTGATATCACAATACAGCATAGCAGTTTTGCCTTTTATTAATATGAGTCCTGATAAGGAAAATGACTATTTCAGTGACGGTATTTCAGAAGAAATACTGAATTCGCTGTCAAAGTTGAACGGGCTGCATGTCACGGCCCGTACATCTTCCTTTTTTTTTAAAAACAAAAACACGGATATCAGGGAAATAGGCCGGCAGCTTAATGTGGCACTAATACTGGAGGGTAGTATCAGAAAATCAAATAACATTGTAAGGATTACAGCCCAATTATCCAAAGCTGAGAATGGATTTCATCTTTGGTCGGAGACATGGGATCGCGAGTTGAAGGATATTTTCATTGTTCAGGACGAAATTGCAGGGATAATAGCAGATAAGGTCAACAGGGATATTGAACGCGCCACCCCAATAACCGGGCAGGTGGTTGAGAATACAGAAGCCCTGGATTATTATCTCAAAGGCAAATACCTGCAGAACAAATTTGACCTCGAAACCCGGGATAAAATGATTTATAATTATGAAAAAGCCATCCAGCTTGACCCAAATCTTCTACAGGCGTATATCGGATTGTGTGATATATACACATGGCTGAGTTCAACCAGTATTGTGGATCCTTTTGAAGCATTTTCAAAAATTGAAAAATATACACACAAGGTTTTTAAAATTAATGATCAGTATCCGGATATTTATCGCATCATGGCCGGAAAAAATTTCTGGATTGAATGGAATCTCCCATTAGCCTTGAAAAACGTAAACAAAGCACTGGAAGGTAAACCCAGTTTTCCTGATGCACTGATTCAAAAAGGTCTGATACTTGCTGCCTTTGGTGAATTCGAAGAATCGCTCGATAATTTATTCCAGGCAGAAAGGCTGAATCCGTTTGATTACACGGTGAATTCTTCTATCGGATATATTTACCGCCTGACGGGAGAATATGAAAAGGCAGTGGATTTCCTGAATAAAAACATTGCAATAAATCCCATTTGGGACGGTCAGTATTTAATGAAATTGGAATCATTGTGCCTCTCTGGAAGATATGACGAAGCCTGGCAGACCATTGAAGCTATTGCTGGTATTCCGCAAACTTCCCTCTCAATGAACCATCTGAAAAGCTTTTTTTATGCCTGCATGGGGAATCAGGAAAAAACCATGGAATATATGCATTTAATGAATGAAGAAACGATTACCAAACAATTTAGTAAATCATCTCATGCACCATTTTTGGCTCAATTGTGGCTTTTACTTGGGAACCACGAAAAAGCCATGGATTTTCTTGAGGAGGGTGTCAATAACAGGACTGCTCCTTTACAATTTATTAAAAATGAACAGTTTTGGAAAGATTTAAATACTCATCCAGGATTTCTCAAACTAATCAGGAAAATTACTGCTTCTGATGAAGAAGTAGTGCAAGGCATCACGGCAAAAAAATATAAAAAAGCAGGAATTACCATGCAGCAGGCCAAAGCAGTTCAACAAAAATTAAAAGCTGTAATGACCAATGAAAAACCCTATTTAAACCCTACACTCACACTTTCTGATCTCTCTGAGATGGTTGGTGTGTCCAATAATCAGCTCTCCCAGATATTAAATGAGTATGTCGGCAAAAATTTCTATGATCATGTGAATGCCTTCCGTCTTCAGCACTTTCTGGACCTGAAAGAATCACCAACGTCTAAGCACTATACCATCCTGGGCTTAGCTTACGAATGCGGATTTAACTCCAAAACTACATTTAATACATTTTTCAAAAAAACGATGGGTAAAACTCCCTCAGAGTATTTTAAACATTGATTCCTGCTTTTTTTAAGAATGTGGTTCGCCAATCCAGACGAACCTTTTCCAACCTCATCCCTGAATAGTTTATATTACTAATTATTAATCTGTTATAAATTTAAACATAGCTTTTTGGTACGTCTCTACCCATGCAGTCGATTGACGTGTAAGATTTCCTGACCTTTGAAGCCACAAATCAATAAAAATTAACAGATCATGAAGAAATGTCTTTTACCTGGAATGATTTTTTGTTTGATGGCAGACCTCTATGCTCAGCAGTACAATCAAACAGTAAGGGGTAAAGTGATTGACAGGGAATCACACAGGCCCATTGAGTTTGCCAGTGTTTCAATTTATAATGGCGATTATAATAACGGTACCATAACAGATAATAACGGTGAATTTATAATTGAAAACGTACCGGTCGGGCGGAAAACTCTTGCCGTAAGCTTTGTTGGTTATGAAACGGTACATATTTTAAACCTCGAAGTTACCATGGGAAAAGAAATGATTGTTCATGTTGAAATGGCTGAAACTTCTATTGAAATTGAAGAGGTTGAGATAAAAGCTTATACCAACAAAGAAATACCGATTAATTCTTATGCTGCCATTAGTGCACGGACATTTTCCATTGAGGAATCGCAACGATATGCCGGGGCGTTTAATGATGTTTCAAGAATGGCAATGAATTTTGCCGGTGTGAAACAAAGTGTGGAAACATTCAACGAAATTGTCATCCGTGGAAATTCACCGGCCAATGTACTGTTCCGGCTTGATGGTGTTGATATTCCTAATCCCAATCATTACGGCGATGGAGGAACAACCGGCGGTATCATGAGCATGCTAAACAATAATGTGCTGGCTAATTCAGATTTCATTACTGGTGCTTTTCCATCTGAGTACGCGAATACGATTTCCGGTGTATTCGATTTAAACCTGCGTAACGGTAATAACAGAAAACATGAGTTTATCGGGCAGACTGGCCTGATGGGTGTTGAACTTGGTGCTGAAGGGCCTTTAATAAAGGGAAAAAGATCATCCTACCTGATTAATTACAGGTATACCAATTACGGACTTATGAAATTTTTAGGAATGGATTTGATGGGAACGGCTGAATTTGCATACCAGGATTTTACTTTTAAACTCAATTTCCCTTCAGGAAAAACCGGAAACCTTTCCGTCTTTGGATTGGGAGGCAAAAGCCTCATTAAAATGTTCGACAGTGAACGGGACACTGCCCGGGAGCGCCAACAAATGGCTTATGAGAGTGAATTTGAAATGAATATCCTGAATGAGAATTACATGGGTGTGGTAGGAGTTACCCATTCGTACCTATTGGGCAATTCAGCCTACACAAAATTGATCCTTTCTGCCTCAACAATCATGAATTATAACAAATACGATTCGCTTAGCACCCTTAACAGGAATCCTTTATTAAAGTATTATTCTGATTTTACAAGAACGCAGTATGCAGCAAGATTTTATTTTAATAAAAAATTCGACAGCCGTAAATCAATTCGTGCTGGAGTTTATGCAGCATTAAAAGCGTTTTCCTTATTGGATAGCATATACGATACAGGAAATTCAGTTTACAGGATATTGCGTGATTATAACGGAAAGGAGGTATTGCCACATTTATATGTACAGTATAAACACATACTAAAGGATAATTTGGAGTTCATTACCGGTATGAACACGATAATGCAGGCATCAGAAAACCACTATTCCCTCGAACCCAGATTAGGACTTAAATGGCATTTCTTACCCGGACATACACTGAGTTTTGGTTATGGTCTGCATTCTGAAGTGACGCCCGTGGAAATACTGCAGAAAAAAGTAATGCACTATGACGGAACGTACATCCAACCAAACAGAAATCTTGATTTCACAAAGAGCCATCATTTTGTACTTGGATATGATCATGTTTTTGAGAATAAAATCCGGCTCATGGCAGAAGGATATTATCAATATATCTTTGATGCCCTGGTCGATAAAGAACCGAGCTCCTTTTCACTTTTAAACAGGGGTGCGTATGATGTTTCCACCTTTGAATCCATGGCCAATGATGTACCTCCGCTCATCAATGCCGGAACAGGTTATAATTACGGACTGGAATTTACAATTGAACGATTTATGGATCGCGGGATGTATTTCTTATCGACCGTATCGCTTTACGAATCAAAATACAAAGGTAGCGACGACATACTCAGAGATAACGCGTTTTGCGGAAACTATGTCCTTAATCTTCTCGGAGGAAAAGAATTTAAAATCGGCAGCCGGAATAAGGATGCAAAATACATCAAAAAACTGGTTCTGGATGGTAAACTTAATTGGACAGGAGGGCAACGATATACACCTGTAAATTTGGAAGCATCCCGTGAGGCCGGTACAACGATTCCGGATCACAGCCGCGCTTTTTCAAAGCAATTGCCCGATTATTTTAGAATTGATTTCAGGATTGGTTTTACATGGATGGGCAGCCATTCAACACAGGAAATTGCGCTGGATATTCAAAACCTTACCAATAGGGAAAATCCATTTTATATTAAATACAGTAATGAAACCGGCGAAATTGAAACCAAAGGTTTTGGTATGATGCCTCAGTTACTGTACAGAATTTCTTTTTAGCAGATTAAAAAGCATACGACATAATCAGGCCAGAAAAGGCCTTCCAGCTTTAAGCTTTTATTCTGTATGAAGCATAAAATTAGCAAGAATGGATAAGTTGAAAAATTGAAACATAGTTTACTTTTG
>CAZAMT010000324.1:0-4673 GCA_964486145.1 uncultured Bacteroidales bacterium | reverse complement strand
AACTCAAACTGCTCTTCCTCCCATCCCTCCTTACCCCCTAAAGTTTACCCTGTGAAGGACTACTTCTACAGTGAACCGGGGGGTAGCGCGGGAGAAACAAACAGTATTTCAATTTCAAAAACGATAAACTAAGAGCCAACAGCCAATAACAAACAAGTTGCAATTATGCTTCAGAAACATTATTTTTGTGAGGCATAATCTATTCCTATGAGATTTTTAAACAGGAACAGGGAGCAACAAAGACTAAAAAAAGCCTTTGAAAACCCGGAAGGACAATTACTCGTGATATATGGTCGTCGCAGATGTGGAAAATCAACACTGGTAAAAAACACGCTCAGCGTGAACGACGTTTATTTCATGGCCCAGCAAACCGATGATACCATTCAGCGAGAGCAGTTGGCCTCTGTAATAGCAAAAAATTTCCCGGGGTTTAATGCCATGGTATATCCCACCTGGGAAGCACTCTTTAATAACCTGAACAACCAAACCAAAGAGCCCATAACCCTTTGTCTGGATGAATTTCCATACCTGGTCAAAAGCAGTCAGGAATTGCCAGGTGTCCTTCAAAAAGTAATTGATCAACAACAAAATAAAAACTTTCATATACTCATCTGCGGCTCTTCACAGCAGATGATGAACACTCTGGCGCTCGACAGCTCATCGCCGTTATACGGAAGGGCGGCTGAAATCATAAAAATAAAACCACTGGAAGCCGGCTGGATAACCGATGCACTTGAATGCAATGCCGTTCAGGCCATTAAAGAATATGCCATTTGGGGTGGGGTACCCAGGTATTGGGAACTTCGAAAAAAGGAAGAAAACTTTGAAGATGCTATAAAAAACATCATCCTCGATAATCAGGGAATATTACATGAAGAACCCTCCAGGCTGTTCCTGGATGATATGCGCGAATCTGTTCAGGCCTATTCCATCCTTACCTTGGTAGGCAAAGGAGCCCGGAGAATTTCTGAAATCGGATCGCGACTCAACAAGCCGGCAACTCATTTATCGCGCCCCATAGAAAAACTCATCAGCCTGGGGTATTTAAAACGGGAAATTCCGTTTGGCGAAAACCCGAAAAACAGCAAAAAAGGAATCTATAAAATTGCCGAACCGTTTTTCAATTTTTATTTTTCTTTTGTCGTGCCTCATCTGTCAAGTCTGGAACTAAATCTTACCGATCAGGTCTATAATATTTTTAAAGCCCGCGAAAACCATTTTGTATCATCTCAATGGGAAGATTTGTGCAGAAGAAGTGTTCCCCTGGCACCAATAAATAACATCGAATTTGGCCCGGCTCACAGATGGTGGGGTAACAACACTGAAATGAGCCCCATAGAGGTTGACATAGTGGCTGAATCGATCGATGGGAAGCACTTGCTGGTGGGCGAATGTAAATGGTCGGAAATATCCGGGCCCCGGGCTTTGCTCAAAGAAACCAAAGAAAAGGGAGCAACCCTGCCATTTGCAAAAAATAAAACAATAATTCCTGTAGTATTTATTAAAAACACCCACTCAGAAACTATAAAATCAAATATATTTTTGCCCCGCCATGTTATCGATAGATTGAAATTTTAATCCATATAAGCTCAAATCAACAAGCCTGCCATTCATAGCGGCTGCACCTGTCGGAGTACCAGGCTATCCCGCAAGCCAATGATCAATCATCAATAAACAATTATCAATAAACACTAAACTTGAAACCCTTTCGCAAATTTACATACAAACACTACAAGCAAACAGTACAACCAACCCCAGAAACCTAAAAACAACTTTGAGCTTTCGTCAAAATTCACTTATTTTTTCCTAACTTCATAACGATTTAAATACTATAAACAATGGAAGACAAGCAAATAAAACTCCTTTGGACTTTGGCAAAAAAAATAAAATCTGAAGAATGTATCGAAAAAGGCCATACAACATAAAAACTTTAAACAGCAACCAGGCAACAAGAAACACCCCCAACCCACCTCGGTCCATATGGATTTGTCGCTCGGCTTTGCTGATTTGGTAACAAAGAATACGCACCTCACAAAAAGCGACCACTCAACTCTTTTTCGCGCATTTTGCTTCCACTAAAAGCATTTTTTTGTTGTTTTTGCTAAAGCAAATAGCAATAATGGAAAAATTAATCATTAAATCGAGAAAGAAAATACAAGCAGTAAGCGAAGGGTTTCATCGTTACTTGTTTACGCAGATCAACACCAATAGTCAACTTATTTCTGTTTTGGGGGCACGGGGTGTTGGAAAAACCCAACGTCGCCAGCCACCTTTGGATTTATAATCCAATTTAAGAATGATTACCGCCCAGCTTCCCCGCTTTGCTTGTCAAAAAAAATCCGGAAAGGGTAAATTAGCTTTAACCCAAATATGATTAAATTTGTAACATGTGTAAAGAAAGATTAATAACAGGAATAAAAGTTACTCAACAAATGAGTAAAGCCAGGATTATTCTGAATAATCAAGTTATACCCAAAGAAGAACTTTTCCAGATTCGGAAAATGAAAGGGCAGTTAAGTTCTGACCTCAGAAATGCGTTAAAATCAAATGCCTGATTTAATAATTAAAGATGTATCTGGCAATTAAAGATGTAAAACCACAAGATAATTACTGTTTACTCCTGACTTTTGAAAATGGGGAGAAAAGAAAATTTGATATGAAGCCATATCTTAATACCCCGTGAATAATTCCGTGAAACTATGTGAAACCCAAAAAACATTACACTGTATCACACAATGGAAGCATAGTAAAACACAGTGGAACAAAAAATAACAGCTAATAGCAAACTCTGTTCTTTTTGTTCGTTCATCAAAATAACTTATCTTTAATGTAAAATTCATAAACAGATGAAATGAGCAAATTACCCAATGCACCACTTGTAGAGGTTGTTTTTGAATTGAGATGGTCCGTGAACGACAAATCCGATCTCATGGAGGCGGAATATTTATACGGAGACATCTACGCAGAAATAAAAAACAAATACCCTCATCGGGAAAGAATTTTGCCCATTGAAATACCTGTGGAATTAACAATAAACAAGCCGGTATACAGGTATAGGGCAAACAAAAATGATTATCCTCTTGTACAAGTTGGTCCGGGTTTGTTAACACTCAATACCACAGCGAATTTATACGAGTGGAATTTTTTTTTTAACGATGCAAAAGAACTCATCAAAACTTTTCTCAAAATATTCAAACCCAAAAAAGAAAAAAAAATTAATCTTTCTTTGTTATATCTTGATTTTTTCCCGTTTGATTTTAAAAACGAGGATGTGACTAAATTTATCAACGAAAATCTAAACATTAAAATTGAGCAATCATTTATTGAAAATGTCAGGTATCCTAAAGAAATAAATATTGCTTATTCCTTTGACATAGAACATGGAGAACTTAAAGTTTCCCTGCAAAAAGGCATTAACAATTCAAAAAATGAAGGGCTGCTTTTACAATCCAGAATCAACGGAGCACCTATTCAGCCTGAGAATGATCTTATTACCGAATGGATCAACAATTCGCACGGTATTTGCAGCAATTTGTTTAAAGAACTAACTAAAGGCCAACTGTATGAATCGTTTAAACAATAATGACATGAACAATATTGTTTCTACTCCTGAAAATGCTGATACAATGGATTCATTGCAAAAACGAGACTTCTCAATTTTTTTTCAAAATAATACGCAGCCATATTTTGAGCAGGACAATGCTGTTTTTCACTGGATTTTGCTGTTAGAAAACACCAATGAATTTGACCTGACCAATACGACCGTTAAAACAGGCATTTCTTTTCCTTTTCAGGAAGCGGACCACGAAGAAATCGGTTTTTTCAACGACAATTATGATTTGTCAGCTTCATTGCCCATAAAAAAAACATTAAAAGTTAAAACGAGAATTAAAAAAATCTCTCATTTTCAACCCAAACCGTTCATTTAAAAATGGAATATCCCTGGTATCAAAACATTTACAATACCAATGATTTGCAACAGGGAGATTTTATCCCCGACTGTCCTATAGTTGTTCCTCCCAACGCAATAAAAGAAGATGAAGAGACAGAAATTGAAATCAGGCAGATCGATTCAGTTATCTTGTCACAGTCATGCGACCTGGTCAATGATAAAGTCGAAATAGTATTGGTTTGTCCCTTTTATCCGCTTCAGACATTCATTGCGTCGCTTCCTGAAGAACAAACAAGAAGCAATAAAGCAAAAGATAAAATCAAACAAAACTTAAAAAAAGGCTTTTTACCTGGCTATCATTTACTGAGTAAAGGGGATCATTTTTTTGATGACCATCAGGTTGTCGATTTTAGAAATGTATATGGAATCCAAAAAGAGTCACTCTGTAAGCTTTCTCTGAAAATGGGACAACGTATAAGGTTGCTTCCTCCCTACCGGGAGCATTTGTCACAAGCTTTTGCCAGATATTTTATGCGGGTAGGTTTGCCTCAGGATATCAAAATATAGCTGGCAGCTGCCAGGACAAAAGACTGCGTTTTTATTAACTGTAATGAGTTCAATAACCAGATACAAATAAACACCGACAACGGTGGAAAAAATCTAATGATTTTCGATACAGATGTTAATTTTGAAACCAGAAAATCGCAAATACTAAACTGGAAGGACAATCAACACCTGGATTTTGAACTGTTTCTTTGACCCGCTAAAGGGGGTATCGGCC
>CAZAMT010000323.1:0-4678 GCA_964486145.1 uncultured Bacteroidales bacterium | reverse complement strand
TAACTTAATTAACTTAATAACTTGGTAACTTAATTATTATAAACACATGAAACAAGCATCCACTGAAGTTCACAACAAGAGCATGAACCGAGTTTACGAGCGCGCCGAAGGCAATAAAACATAGCTTGTCCCGCCACGGCGTGAAGGGTTCCACGGCATTAGAATTGCAAATGCTACTTTCTGACAATTACAAATATTTGAAAAACAAGCAGACGAAAATCCGGCAAAACCGTTCTTTCTGTATCTTCCGTTAACAGGCCCTCATACTCCCTGGATGCCTGCGAAGCAATTCCCAGGTAAATCGTCGGCAGGAGTTTGCGGTGATTTTATTTTCGATATTGACGATGTGGTCAAACAAATGAAAAATGCGCTGATTCGCAACGGGATCGTTGAAAATACCATGCTCATCTTTTCCAACGATAACGATGGTTACTGGCCACGGGAAGAGATTGAACTGTTTGCACACGCCTCCAACCAGGGCCGTAAAAGACAAAAAGGTAATGTGTGGGAAGGCGGCCACCGGGTTCCGCTTAATATCTCATAGCCCGCAAAAAATAAAAAAAGCAGCAACCTGCAACCAGCTCATTAGCTTCACCGATTTTTTTGCTACACTTTTCGACCTCACCGGACAAAAACCGGCCAACGGTGAAGGGGAAGACAGCTTCAGCTTTTGGCACCTTCTGAATGGAGTTCAACAAATTGGCAGGGAATTATCTGAAGTGAGGTTTTTATTATAAATTAAATCATCATGTTCAAAGTCAGTAAAACAATTCTTGCCCTCACATTGCTAATGTTAACAGTTTTATTGCAGATATTCACAACATTTAAATTATTTCCTTATTTTTTTTATAAATTGCACAAGTTTCAGGTATAATCTTTTTATACGTTATTTTTAAAACCATGAACCGACAACTTTTAAGATTGATTTCCCTCTTTGTGGCAATATTGTTTTTAATGAAATGTACGCCACAAAAAGAAGAGACCCAACGCCCCAACATACTGTTCATTTTCAGTGACGACCATGCAACGCATGCCATTGGTGCCTATGGCGAAAAACATAATAACCCGGAGCTGCAAAACTTTGTAAAAACCCCAAATCTTGACGGACTGGCTGAACAGGGAATGTTGTTTACGAATGTGTTTTGCTGCAATTCCATTTGTGGCCCCAGCCGGGCGACTATTTTAACCGGCAAACACAGCCATCACAACGGAATGCTGAACAATGACACCACGTTTAACGGTGCCCAGCAAACATTTCCAAAACTTTTACAATCAGGGGGTTATCAAACGGCATGGATTGGCAAATGGCACCTTTTTTCCGACCCTACCGGTTTCGACCAATGGCTTATTCTCGATAATCCCGGTCAGCAGGGAACATATTACAATCCCATTCTGGGTTCACCCGACGGACAGGAAAAAGTTACCGGCCATACCGCTACCATTATAACTGACAGGGCCATTGACTGGTTAAAAAACCAACGCGATACCGAAAAGCCTTTTTTCCTGGCTTACTCACATAAAACACCGCACCGTGAATGGGTGCCGGGCCCCGAAGAATATGACCTGTATAAAGATGTTGATCTGCCGTTACCCACAAATTTTTATGACGATTATTCTACACGAAGTTCAGCCCTGCATAAGCAGGAAATGGAGATTGCCAATCACATGAACGAACGCGACCTGAAACTGGTTCCTCCGCCTTACCTTAATGATGAACAACTGGAACGTTTTATGGAATCTTACGGACCGGAAAACGAAGCGTTGGCAGAGGCAAAACTAACCGAAAAAGAACTGGCAGAGTGGAAATACCAGCGTTATGTAAAAGATTACCTCCGCTCGGTCACATCCATGGATAAGGAAATCGGCCGCATGCTCGAATACTTGGATGAATCGGGGCTGGCCGAAAATACCATTGTGGTATACAGTTCCGACCAGGGATTTTACCTTGGCGACCACGGGTGGTTCGATAAGCGCTGGATGTATGAAGAATCGCTTCGTATGCCGCTTATTGTAAGATGGCCGAAAGTGACCCATACTGCCTCCCAAAACGATTATATTATTCAGAATACCGATTTTGCCGCCACTTTTCTGAACATTGCAGGTATCGATATTCCTGGCGACATACAGGGGAAAAGTATTGTTCCGTTGCTGAAAGACGAGCAACCCGCCCAGTGGCGCGACGTGGCCTATTACCATTATTATGCCTGGCCCGACTGGCACATGGTGCAGCCGCATTACGGAATCCGCAATGATCGTTATAAACTCATTCATTTTTATACCACAGAGGAATGGGAACTGTTCGATCTGAAAAACGACCCCAATGAAATGCAAAATGTATATTCAAACCCGGATTACAAAGAAATTGTAGAAACCATGACCGAAAGGCTGAAAAAAGAGCGTGTCGCTGTTGGCGATACCGTTGAACTAACAGCAACTTCCAAGTATCACCGGTAAACAAAATAAATTAATCATTAAAAATTTACCCATTATGAACCGATTTTTCGCTTTTTTGATTATTCTGTATGCAGCAGGAGTTATATTACCTGGCTGCTCTTCTCAAAATGAGGGGGCACAGCCTCCCAACATCCTGTTTATCATGAGTGATGACCATGCCTACCAGGCCATCAGTGCCTATGGAGATTATCTGGCCGAACTGGCGCCTACACCCAACATCGACCGGCTGGCCGAAGAGGGTGCCATTTTTACCCGTGCATGTGTAACCAACTCGATTTGCGCACCGAGCCGTGCGGTGCTGCTTACCGGCAAGCATAGTTTTGTAAATGGAAAAGTGGACAATGTTCAACCCTTTGACTGGGACCAGCCCAACTTCCCGAAACTTATGCAGGCCAATGGATATCAGACTGCCATGATTGGTAAAATTCACTTAGACGGGATTCCGCAGGGATTTGATTATTCCATGGTGCTTCCGGGCCAGGGACATTATTACAATCCCGATTTTCTGATTGACGGGGAACGAGTGCGCAAAGAAGGTTACTGTACCGACATTATTACCGAAACCACACTCGACTGGCTCAAAAACAAACGCGACACAACTAAACCTTTCTGTGTGCTTTATCATCAGAAAGCACCCCACAGGAACTGGAAACCGGGACCGGAATATTTGGATCTTTTCGATGACACAACATTCGATCCACCAGTCAATTATTTCGATGATTATGAAGGCCGCGGAACAGCAGCCAAAGAGCAGGAGATGGAAATTGACGGCCATGCCCGCTGGGGACACGATTTTAAAATGATTGTCGATCCGAATGGCGATAGCACAGGGTTTCAGCGTGAACTGAACCGTTTTAACGAACAACAACTGGAAGAGTGGCTGGCTGCATATACCCCAAAAAATGATGCGTTCAAAGCTGAATATGCAAACCTGACAGAAAAAGAAATTGGTCTTTGGAAATTCAACCGCTATATAAAAGATTACCTGCGTACCATTAAATCAGTTGACGACGGTGTCGGCGAAGTACTCGATTTCCTCGAAGAATCTGGTCTGGCTGAAAACACCATCGTTGTATACACTTCAGATCAGGGATTTTACCTTGGCGAACATGGCTGGTTCGATAAGCGGTTTATGTATGAAGAATCATTCCGGACGCCATTGCTAATGCGCTACCCAAAAGAAATTCAACCCGGAACAAAAATTGACAAACTCGTGCAAAACCTCGACCTTGCCCCAACATTTCTCGACTATGCCGAAGTACCCATCCCGGAAGAAATGCAAGGTGTTTCATTCAGGAATCTCGTGGCCGGAAAAACCGATGATTGGCGGGATGCAGTTTACTACACCTATTACGAATACCCATCGGTACACATGGTGAAAAGACATTATGGCGTAGCCACCGATAGATACAAACTGATGCATTTTTACTATGACATCGATGAATGGGAAATGTATGACCTTGAAAAAGATCCGAATGAAATGAACAACGTGTATGATGATCCCGAATATGCCGATGCACAGGCGATGCTTCATGAAAAACTCGAAGAACTGAGAAACCATTATGGGGATAGTGATTCATTAAATCAGAAATATCTTGAGGAATACCTGGAACACAGGGCAAAAAGAAACAGATAAGACTTTTGTAGCCACGAATGTACTAATATGGTATTTCGTGCAATTCGTGGCTTTTTTCTTTTCATTCAATGAATATTTCATTTGTACCCTGGGGTTAGCTAATTCTGGTATACATTTTGTAAATTTGTACTCCGGAAGTTAAAACGTTCTTTACTTATTGGATAATACATGTATTCATTCAAAAATATGGGGCTGACATGGTTTTGACAGCGAGTTGAATGGATATGTAAGCATGCCAGGCAACGCACGATAACCTGTAAATCTGTTGTGCGAATTTATAAATGGCGAAGAATCTTACGCTCTCGCTGCCTAATCGAATAATAGTAGATTAAAGGCTTCATCCCGGTACAAGGTATTGGGACGAGACATCCCGCTGAAAAGTTCTGCCTGATTCTTTTCAGCATACGGGGTGCAGTTGATTTCGGGCTAGTTGAGGCTTTGTCCCGCGGCTTCAGCGAAACTTAAGAGACTATGGGTAAAGTAGCCTGTCTGCTGGCAGCTTTACCATGAAAATAAAAAACAGACTAAGCATGTAGAAAGCATATTGGTTGCTTGTCTGGACCCGGGTTCGAATCCCGGCAGCTCCAC
>CAZAMT010000322.1:0-4699 GCA_964486145.1 uncultured Bacteroidales bacterium | reverse complement strand
GTAAATGTGACCTGGTCACTATCTGACTTTTTCAATTTTTCTAATACTTTCCCATCATCTGTGGCTATAAAAGTGATTATTTCTGATGGGGTGGAGCTACCACTATTGGGCGTTATCGTTGCAATGTTTGACGCATCAATGGTAACCGTATAATTTGTTGGAGTAGCCGGATCGGTTGTCCATGTTATATCAGCATCGGATGTTTCTGTATCAGAGACATAGTCGCCGAGGATTATCTGCACGTCAGCACCCGTTATGTTTTCATCCGGGATGTCTGTCACAACCGGAGCATCGTTAAACCCATCAATAGAATCAAACCACAACTCTGCCATTTTATCGTATCCTGTTTGAGTTGGATGCCAGGTGTCAGTCATCTCCGTTGTATAGTCAATACCGGCATCATTTTCCATATCAACCATTACAATATTATCAAGAGGCCTGTTGGCAACCAGGTTGGCTATTAAACCATTATAATATGTTGTTGGAGCATGCCCGCCGCCATCCCTGTTTATTATCTGCGCGAGAAAAACCAAAATTGGCTTTCCCAGGGTAGTTTCAACGGCATCAATTTCATTCAACATGCTTTCTACATCGCCAATAAAATTATCAGCATCTGTGTTTGTATTCAATCCATTGGTTCCTATATGCAGCAAAATAATATCCGGGGCAAAGTATTCAATGTAATGGTTGTCACAACCAATAGGTAGCTCACATTCATTTCCATCGGTAGGATTTTTTCCTGTTTGAATCAATGATAATAACTGTGAGGATGTTATTCCCGGGAATCCTGCATTATCGTCATATTCGGCACTGTCAAAAAAATTACTGCCAGCATTTTCGCTTCCTACATAATCGTAATTGTAGCCAGCAGAATTTAATAATTGAAACAAACGGTATCGGTAAGCAATTTTATCTTCATCAGGCCTGGAGTCTGTGGCGTTGTTATCGAAAGTTATCGAATTACCCAAGGGCATGATCAAAATTTCATCTTGCGCAAATAAGGCATTAGACATGAAAAGGATGAAACTTATCGTTATCAGATAAGTTTTCAAGGATTGGTATATGTGTAATGATTTCATAAATCAGGAGGATTATCGGATTTGAGATTAACTACTAAGAACCTGTAATGTTCATTTAATTATAACATATTTCACCAAAATTATTTGTGAAATTACATAATAATAGTAGTTCGATGGATTATTTTTACACCAAAAGTGAATATCGTTTGATAAATGATTGGATGAATATTAGAAGATGTAATCCATTAATTAACCAACGGAATACTGTAAAATTAGCTCTTTTGGAGGAGGGTAGATATTGACGAAATGAATGGGGATTTTGACAAAAGATGAAAATTGGTCGGTTGTTTGGTTTGTTTTCCTGGATGAAAACACCCGGTAGTGTCCAATTTAATTTCAAAAAAAAGGCTCATTACATAGAATGAGCCTTTTTTATAATCTTTTATGCCTGCGGAGGTGTTCCCGGTACAGGTACTTCCGAGTTAATCAAATCACTATCTCCCATTTCCAGTAAAACCGTATCCGGGCCAATTTGCAGATCAGAACTCATCATTTCATCCCACGTGACTTCCTTTCCTGTATATGCAGATATGCGCCCCATAATGGCTGCCAGTGTTGATTTTGCCGTAAACTCAGCTTCATTTATGGGTTTATTTGTCCGAATGGCTGTAACCATGTCAATATGCTCCTGGTCGTACGGACTCACTGCAACTCTGCCGGTTGGTTCACCCTGCTCATCTACTGGATATTCGTATTCATAAATTGCTTCCCCTGCCGGGTTGTAAATTGAATTTCTGCAATTTGAATAACCTTCGGTACCACGAACAAATTCTGACACGTTGTTGGTACAACCCGGAATTTGCCGGCACATGCTGTGAACGTGAATATCACCCTCGTATACAAAATCAACGGAGAAATTGTCATATTGATCGCCGGTGACTCTTCGCTGACGCGATCCAAACCCAACAGCGCTAACAGGCCATTTACCTCCCATAAACCAGTTGATAATATCGATGTTATGAACATGTTGCTCTGTTATGTGATCTCCGGAAAGCCATGCCCAGTTGACCCAATCGCGAAGCATAAATTCCATATCCGACCATTCAGGCTTGCGTTCACGATGCCATAATTTGCTCTGGTTCCAGTAACAATTTGCAGCTACTATATCACCAATTTCACCGCTCATTACTCTTTTATAAACCTCCACATAATCTCTTTGATGATGGCGCTGAGTTCCCGTTACCACCGTTAAACCAAGAGATTCAGCACGTTTGGCAGCGCTGATGATAGTACGTATCCCAACGGGGTCAACGGCAAGGGGTTTTTCCATGAATACATGTTTTCGTGCATCAATACAGGCCTTAAAATGCTCTGGTCTGAAAAACGGAGGTGTCGCCAGAATAACAACATCAACGCCGGATTCAATCACTTTCTTATAACCATCAAAACCAATGAAACATGATTCATCAGGCAACTCAACACCTTTTTCTTCATTTAACCGTTTCCGACAATTGTCCATTTTATCCTGGAAAACATCAGCCAACGCTGTAATTTGAAGGTTTGGACCAGCATTTAAAAAATTTAATGCAGCTCCGGTCCCACGACCACCGCAACCAACCAAACCTGCTTTTAATGGTTCCCCGTCTGGTGCTTCATCCAACATTGGAGGAAGATTCAGGTCGACAGTTTTTCTGTTACAGGAAGACAATAACTGTCCTGCACCTATGGCGCCCAATGCACCAATAGCTGCTGCATTACCAAGAAAATTTCTTCTACTGATTGAATTATATTGCTTTTCCATGCTATAAAATATAAATTGTTAATAATTAATTAATTAGAGAGCTTTCATTATATTCACATACAACCCTGAAACCAACATGATATGCATCAGAATACCACCAAAGGCTCTTCGGTATTTGAGGGTCTGTTTTTAACCAGGTTTCCGAGCGTGTATAATCACGGGTTGCACATCTCACCTCACCAGCTCCTTGATTGTATGAACCTCCTTTGATTACAAACTCATCCCCTGCAGGAGGGCCTGTTGGATTTTTTACCGATTTGTTTTTATATGATTCATAAATATTGGGAGAATACCAGTCTGAGCAAAACTCGCTGACATTTCCAAGCATATGCTGCAGGCCAAATGGATTTGGCTGTACGGTATTTGGTAAGGCTGTGCGTCCATTGCTGTTTTCTTTATAAATTACATAGGTACTGATGGTTGTGGTGTCAACTCCAAAGATTTTATTCCAAAAAGTCTTATCTGAATATTGTTTTGGATTTCCTTCAAAAAAATATGGCGTAGATGTTCCACCACGAGCAGCATATTCCCACTCGGCTTCTGTAGGTAACCGGTATCGCTTTCCTGTTTTCCGCGATAACCATTCGCAATACACGTTCGCTGCATAATGTGTCATTGTTATGGCCGGACGATCTCCTTTGCCCCACCCCTGATCAGGATCTCCATAAGGTGGGGTTGGCCCGGTGATGGCATCTACTTCATCGAGATTTGTAATTTTGCCATATTCCAGTCGCCCTTCTGATCCGGTTTCTTTGAAAAAAGCGAGATATTCGTCCCAGGTAACCTCAATTTTACCCATAAAAAATGGGCTCACTTCGACCTCTGCCTGGGGACCCTCATCTTCTTCCCTGAAAGCTTCATCGGGTGGACTTCCCATTTCAAAAGTGCCTCCCGGAACCGCAACCATATCAAATTTTACACTTGTCCCGGGAACATATTCTGTGAAATCAATAAATTTCTCTATGGTTGCCGGTTCTGAATAAATAATCTTTTCCTTTGGCTCCATAGCCCTGCCAAAATCAACATTTTGTGCATGACCGGCGCCTTCCTCGTAATGGCCTACATGTAAATGACAATTCACACAATGTAATTCATCATCATGGGAAATAAAATGCAAATGCGCATCCTCGCCTTCTTTGGTAAGATTTTTTGGAAAAAGATTTTCATGACATGATTTACATGATTCTTCATACGTATGCTTTTTAGCAGCTTCCACGGTTGATTTTTCTTCCCAGTTGAGTTTCTCAACATCTTTAAAAACAACACCGTAGACATCGCGCATACCAGTTTTTACTTTTTCGGTAACATGATACAGGCTTCCTTTGGGTGGTAAATGACATTCAACGCAGTGCACCACTATACCGCTTTCATTGTCATAATGCGTTGATAATTTCCAGGTTTGGGTTGAATGCGGATGCACATGGCAACTTTCGCAAAATGCATCTGTTGAAGTTGCTTTAATTGCTTTCTGCCCAAGCAATGCAATGCCTAATCCGATAATAAATCCAATAAAAATTATCAGCGTTATCCTCTTCCTGAGAAAACTTCCCAATTTTCTTTTCATCTTAATTCAATTAGTTCACGGAACCTTAGGGTAACTAAACTCTGCTTCAAGCAGTCAGCAAAAAATCAGTTTAGCATAGTCAAACACCCTGATATGACGTAGAATATACGTATTCAATTTAAAAACCAATAAAGAAAATAAATTAATTTCAACCTGACAACTAATTGAAGGAAAGCTACCTCTATTTATAGTGAATCTAATTTTAAGGATGGTTTTTCCGTTGAAATGCTAACGAATAATGCAAAAAACGAAGGTTCCAAAATTTATAAAAAAGAAAAAAATCAAAAAAGTTTTTCCCACCAATGAGGAACCTAA
>CAZAMT010000321.1:0-4719 GCA_964486145.1 uncultured Bacteroidales bacterium | reverse complement strand
CCAGGGAACGGTCTGGCCGGTTTTGCTGGCCGACTATTTTAAGGCTTGTTTGTATGTTGATGGCGAGAATCCGGATGTTCTGGGAAAATTGAAAGAATCAATTGACGCACTCCAAAAGCATTTTTACGAGGAAGATTGTATCCACGGTATTTCTGAAATATTTGATGGTCAAAATCCATCTCGTGGAAAAGGCACAATTAATCAGGCATGGTCGGTGAGTGCAATGATACAGTTGATGGAAATGAGCAATAAACTCACGCCAGACCGCTAAGAAAATCCTTTGCGTCTTTGCGCCTTCGCGAGAAAAATATACTCACGTCAAGACGCTAAAATGCCAAGAAATAATACAAATAAAAAAAGCTTTGCGCCTTTGCGCTTTTGCGAGAAAATAAAATATTGATGAAACTCATTACTCTCTTCAAAAAAAACTGGCGAATATATTTAATTGAAGCCTGGGCATTGGGTATGTTCATGGTTTCGGCCAGTTTGTTTGTTATCCTGGTTGAACATCCTTTGTTGCCGATAAGGAACCTGGTTGAATCAGCCATCTTAAGGCGACTGATGGTTGGCCTTGCGATGGGAATAACTGCTGTGCTGCTTATTTATTCCAGGTGGGGAAAACGCTCCGGCGCGCACATGAACCCCGCTGTAACCCTCACTTTTTTCATGCTCCACCGGATTTCTTTTATTGATGCTCTCTGGTACATTATTTTTCAGTTTGCAGGTGGTTACTTGGGCGTGGCCATTTTTAAATGGTTCTTTTTCGATTTTATTTCAGACCCGATGGTGAATTTTGTGGTAACTATCCCCGGGAAACAAGGCAACGAAACGGCCTTTTTCACAGAGTTTTTCCTCTCGCTGATTATTATTCTAACTGTTCTTTTCAGCAGCAACACAAAAAAAACAGCCCCTTTTACAGGCTATTTGGTAGGGATTTTTCTAACGCTTGCCATCACTTTTACTGCTCCTTTTTCAGGAATGAGCATCAATCCTGCCCGCACCATTGCCTCTACCTTAAACGCAAACGAATGGCAAGGCTTATGGATTTACTTTCTTGGCCCGGTTTCGGCCATGCTGCTGGGCGGGTACTTTTATCGTTTTTTGTTCCGAAAAAGACACAATGGCAGTTGCACCTCAATGAATATGCACCTTTCGGGATATAAGTATGATTGCGCAACTTATGATGTGCTCGGTCCGGCTGAACTGCTTGAAAAATGAAATGAAAACCAATCAGTCAGGAAAATAATTATTTCCGACAATAAGTACGGATAGTATAAATATAAAAACAGAAAAATATATGCAGCATTACGACCTCATTATTATTGGAACCGGTGCCGGTGGCGGAACGCTGGCGCGGAAACTGGCCCCATCCGGGAAAAAGATACTTATACTTGAACGTGGCGATTACATTCCGCGTGAAAAAGAAAACTGGGATACCGAAGAAGTTTTTTTGAAAGCGCGTTACAAAGCGAAAGAAAACTGGACCGACAAAAATGGAAAATCATTTCACCCTGGCATACATTACTGTGTTGGAGGGAATACCAAAGTGTATGGCGCCGCATTGTTGCGCATGCGTGAACAGGATTTTGGCGAAATAAAACACCACGGAGGAATATCTCCCGCCTGGGATATCAAATACAATGATTTGGCACCTTATTATCTCGAAGCCGAAAAACTTTATAGCGTGCATGGTTTGCGCGACAGCGACCCGACCGAACCTGCTGAAAAAAATCCGTACTCGCTGGCGCCGCTGGAACATGAACCCCGTATCCAGGCTTTATTTGATGACATAAAAAAATTAGGGCTGAAACCTTTCCCTTTGCCCATTGGGTTCAAAAATGAAGAAAAAGAAGGGGAGTCGAAGGTGGTTTTAGACCGCTTCGACGGTTTTCCCGACCCCACCGAAAGCAAAGCCGATGCACATGTGGTGGGCATCAAAGAAGCGTTAAAATATAGCAACGTAACATTGGAAACCGACAGTTATGTTTCGCGCTTAATTACGGATAGTTCAGGAAAAGAAATTAAAAGTGTGGAAGTAATCCGCCATGGCCAAACAATAAGCTATACTACCGATATTGTGGTGGTTTCGGCTGGCGCCATTAACAGCGCGGCCTTGCTGCTTCGCTCGGCCAGCGATAAGCATCCCAATGGATTGGCCAATGGCTCCGATGTGGTAGGCCGGAATTATATGGCACACAACAACTCGGCCATGGTAGCGCTTTCAACCAAACCCAATCCTACCAAATTCGGGAAAACATTTGCCATCAACGATTTTTATTTCGGAGCCGAAGATTTTGATTTCCCCTTGGGCCATATCCAGATGCTGGGCAAGTCGGATGCAATGATGTTTCGCGAAGATGCCCCTTCGTTTGCCCCGGGGCTTACCCTGGAATATATGGCCAAACATGCGCTTGATTTCTGGATGACTTCTGAAGATTTGCCCCTGCCAGAAAACCGGGTAACACTGGATAAAAAGGGAAATATCGTGTTAAGTTATTCCGAAAATAACCTCGAAGGGCATAAACGCCTTCAAAAGAAATTGCGTTGGATACTCGAACATTCGGGCTGCGAAACGCACTTGCTGCCCAATAATGTTTACCTTGGTAAAAAAATCCCCATTGCAGGTACAGCCCACCAATGCGGAACCATCCGTTTTGGAAATGACCCGAAAACTTCGGCGCTCAACACCAATTGCAGGGCGCACGAGGTAGAAAATCTTTACGTGGTGGATGGCAGCTTTTTCCCATCGAGTTCGGCGGTAAACCCTGGTTTGACAATCATGGCCAACGCGCTCAGGGTAGGCGACCATCTCATCAGCGAAGTATTTTAAATTGGTTTTAAAAATGTAAAATATGCAGTTTTTTCGGAGCTTTCTCATAATAATACTGTTCTTTTTCTTTGGCAATTTGCACGGTAAAGCCCAGGCAATCACTGAAATTAAGCGCGTTTCTTTAACCGTTTCCGATTTGGATGAGGCCATCGAATTTTACACGCGAACCCTTCCATTTCAAAAAGACACTTTTTTTATGCTGAAAGGAGAAAATGTTCAGCAACTTTTTAATGTGCAGGATACTTCGCTTTTAGTGAAAGTGGTGCGCTTACGTCTCGGTGATGAACAAATAGAATTGTTGGAATTTCATTCGGTGGAATTTACAGGACGTGAAATACCTGCCGACAGCCGTAGCAACGACCTTTGGTTTCAGCATATTGCCATTGTGGTGAGCGACATGGAAAAAGCCTATCAAATTTTGGCGGAAAATGAAGTAACCCATGTTTCAACTTCGCCGCAAACTTTGCCCGCTTATCTTCCGGCTGCCGCGGGTATTTCGGCCTTTTACTTTCGCGACCCGGACGGGCACAATCTTGAACTGATACACTTCCCGGCAGGAAAAGGAAATCCAAAGTGGCAAAATGACGATGATGAACTTTTCCCCGGGATTGACCATACCGCCATAGGGATTGAATCGACAAAGGCTTCACTTCAGTTTTACAAAGAAGTATTGGGATTGAATGTTGCCGGTAACAGCGTGAATTACGGAACGGAACAGGAACATCTGAACCAGGTTTTTGGCGTCCGGCTGAAAATAACCGGAATGAAAGCAGTCAATGGGATTGGTCTTGAATTTCTCGATTACATTGCGCCTCCCGGCGGACGGAAATATCCTGTGGACACAAAAGCAACCGATTTGTGGTTTTGGATGACTACATTCGAGGTAACTGGAATAAACAAACTATATAAAAAATTAATGGAGCAGGGCTATTCGACAGTATCTGAAAAGGTTGTCGAAATTGGTTCTTCAGGCCGGGTTGGAAATTTGGGTTTTATTGCCCGCGACCCGGATGGCCATTTTCTCCTTTTTATTGAATAGAAATAATAAATTTTTAAAAACAAATTAAATAATGAGACAAAATCCACATCACCGGCTGGCAGGTCAAACCTGCATAGTAACCGGTGCAAATTCCGGAATAGGAAAAGAAGTAGCCCTCTCGATGGGTCGCGATTGTGCCAATGTGGTCGTGAATTATATTACCGACCCGGTTGCTGCCGAGGAGGTGGCACATGAGATAGAAATGAGCGACACAGTAGCGAAAGCCATTGCTGTTAAAGCCGACGTAAGCAAAGAAGACCAGGTTCAGGAAATGTTCCGTATAGCCAGGCAGCATTTTGGCACCGTTGATATTCTGGTCAACAACGCCGGTTTACAGCGCGATGCGGCATTTCAGGACATGACACTCGAACAATGGCAATTTGTAATCGATGTTAACCTCACCGGGCAGTTTCTGTGTTCGCGGGAAGCGGCAAGAGAATTTTTGCAACGCGGCAAAACCGATTATTCATGCGCCGTAGGGAAAATTATTTGTATGAGTTCGGTACACGAAATTATCCCGTGGGCCGGCCATGTAAATTATGCTGCTTCAAAAGGCGGCGTAATGCTGCTGATGAAAACGATGGCACAGGAACTGGGACCAAAAGGGATACGGGTGAACAGCATTGCTCCGGGTGCCATTCAAACCCCAATCAACCGCGATGCCTGGGAAACGCCCGAGGCACTGGAAAAGCTAAACAAACTTATTCCCTACAAACGAATAGGGCAAACCAACGATATTGGCGCTGCTGTCGTGTGGCTGGCTTCCGATGAGGCCGATTACATTCACGGAACGACCATCGTGATAGATGGCGGGATGACGCTTTACCCGGGTTTTACCGAAAACGGTTAG
>CAZAMT010000320.1:0-4720 GCA_964486145.1 uncultured Bacteroidales bacterium | reverse complement strand
TTGTGATTTATTGGTACCAAAATCGAATTAAAAATACGATAAAGAATAAATACGAGTCAATACCATTAATCAATTTATAACCGTTATAAATTAAATATTTAATTTATTCTACTAAAAACTAATTCAGGTAAACCACATAATTAAATGAATGTATTTACTACATTGTTTTATATTCATATCATCACATTCGTTTTTTAAAATTCTTTTATTATCAAAAGTTTTTGGAAAATTATTGAGGGAGGGATCGTTTTGTTCTGATTCGCTTCAATTTCCACATCCATGTGGAACTAATTTCCCAATCCTATACGAAATGAAAAACGCTTCGGTGTGCGGTTCATCTGTTTAAACGCATGTGCATTTGATGATTTCGCCCTGTAATAAAGTAAACAATGTGGTCTTTTTTTGGTTAGGTACAAAATTGGAAGAAAACATTAGTAGAAATTATGTTAAAAAACTTCATTATGAATACGAACATCGTACCTAACAGAGATTTCAAAGTATTGCTTCAAAAGGAAGGAAAAAATTTAATATCCATGTATATTCCCACACACAGAAAGGGAGAGGAAGTGAATGAAGGACATGATGTGTTGCAATATAAAAATATGTTAAAAGAGGCCGAAACCAAATTAAAGGAGAACGGGAAGCCAGAAAGAAAAATGGAAAAATACCTTGATAAAGCGCGTAAACTTATCGATGACAAGGATTTCTGGCATCAACAGTCAGAAACGCTTGCTGTGTTTATTGCCGATGACCTTTTTGAAAAATATAAATTACCCGTACGAACCGAATCGCTAATACATGTAGGTCCTAATTTTTACATAAAACCATTGATCCCGCTTTTTAATGAAAACGGTCAATTCTATATGCTTACTTTGTCCAGGGAAGCGGTTAAATTATTTTATTGCTCTCGCTTCAGCATGAGCGAAGTTCCGTTGAAAGACGTAGCACCTACCTCTCAAAAAGAGGCGCTGAAATGGGACAACCCTGAACGCAGTGTCCAGCATCATTACGGGGATAAAGCTGCACAATCGCCCATTTACCATGGTCAAGGTAAAACAAAAGATGTGGAAATGACCGATATCGAAAGGTTTTTTGATAAAGTGGATAATGGAGTGATGCAAGTCCTTGAAGAACGGCAGATACCGCTCATCCTCGTGGGAGTTGACCATGAGGTGGGTTCCTATAAGAAGGTGTCACATTATCCTGCACTGGTAAATGAATTTGTAAGTGTTGACCCCAATGCTAAAGCTTACAAGGAATTACACAAAGAGGCCTATGAGAAGGTCCAGAATTATTTGAATTTTAAACGGGACAAAGCCATTGAGCGTTTTCACAAACTTGCCGGCACCGAGAAGACGACAACAAGTCTTCATGATATAATCCGGGCAAGCCATTACCAGGAAATTGATGCCGTGTTTCTGTCCCGCCATAAAGAAGATATCTGGGGTAAATTCGATAAGAAAAAAAACAAACTGGAAATCCATGAAAACTTTGAAAACGGTGATGAGAAATTACTCAACAAAACCAGTATCGAAACATTGAAAAACGGGGGTAATGTTTACCTTGTGGATGATGAAAACATGCCCGCCGAAGATACGGTGGCAGCCGCGTTATTACGATTTTGAGCGGGATAGCTCACAATTTGGGTGTTGTCTCATGTATTGAATCCGACAGAACATCAAAATCCATTGCAGAACCCTGGTTTTGCCTGAAAAAATCTGTTACAAAAATAAGCGCCGGTTTTTCTATACCCATTGTGTATTTGTAAGTAATGGAACCAAGAAAACATTTGCATGCACTTTTTGTTTCTTTGGATATAATGACACCATGAGTTCACGAAATTTAATATGTTTGGAATGAAAGTGAAGCAGTTGAGGTTCAATAAAGAGACAGATAAACATTTTGTTCTGGAACTACGGTATAGGGTAAAAAAATACTTTAACGACAAGGGAATCAGTAGATATGGAAATGCAAACATGAAGTGGAAGACTGCTTTCATGCTGGCATTGTATTTTGTTCCATATGTTGTAATGATTTCAGGAATTGTTACCCGGTTTGCAGGCTTGCTTGGATTATGGATTCTTATGGGTATTGGCATGGCAGGCATCGGGTTTTCAATCATGCATGATGCTAACCACCATTCCTATTCGAAAAACAACAATGTTAACAACATACTTGGTTATCTTTTGAATCTGCTTGGCGGACACGCGTTAAACTGGAAAGTCCAGCATAACATTTTACATCATGGATATACAAATGTTGATGGCTTTGATGAAGATATTGATGCAGGCTGGTTTTTGCGTTTGTCGCCTCATAAACCCAAACATAAAATACATGCCTGGCAACATGTGTATGCGTGGCCCCTTTACGGCTTTATGACACTTTCCTGGGTAATTTCAAAGGACTTTAAAGATTTGGTGCGGTATCGTAATGAAGGGCTAATCAACCTGAGTAATCGTACATTTAAAAGCATGCTTACTGAATTAATCATATGGAAAATTATCTATTTTTCGTATATGCTTGTATTACCAATGATTTTATTGCCTGTTCCCTGGTGGTACATCCTGATTTTCTTTTTTACTGCTCATTTTTTATGCGGAATCATCCTTGCAACCATTTTTCAGGCTGCACATGTAATGCCAACTTCCGATTATCCGCTGCCAGACGATGACGGTAATGTTGATAATAACTGGGCAATACATCAATTGCAAACCACAACAAATTTTTCACCAAAAAGCCGCTGGTTTTACTGGTTTATCGGTGGACTCAATTACCAGATTGAACATCATCTTTTCCCGAATATTTGCCATGTGCACTATAAAGAAATTTCTGCAATCGTACAAAAAACCACCCGTGAGTACAATTTACCTTACAATGTTCAGCCTACATTTTTGGTTGCCTTGCAGCAACATGGAAAGATGTTAAGAAAAATGGGCAAAAAGTCCTCTTAAATAACTAATTTTCATTTTCGTAATTTGAACATTAAAATGGGTTTGTTTTAAATCCGTGAATTTTGTATTTCAGAAAAGATAGTGAAATAAAATTTCAGCCCTGGACAATAATTGAAGAGCGTTATCATTATTTTTACAAAATAAATATTTTGCATTGACATGATAATTTATAATCAACCAACCATATGAAAACAAAAAAACGGGAAAAATATAAAAACGGCGCGGTATTGAGTGGTGGCGTTGCCCGCGGATTTGCCCACGTTGGTGTTTTACAGGCCATGCACGAAGCAGGTATTAAGCCTGAGATTATTTCAGGTGTTAGCGCCGGTTCTGTTGTTGGTGCTTTTTATGCTGATGGCTATGAACCCCAGGAAATTCTGGATTTTTTCCTGAATAGGCGGTTCATTGAATTAGTTAAAATTGTACCATCAAAGACGGGACTGCTAAAAATGACCGGGTTAAAAAATCTGCTGAAAAAAAACTTAAAAGCCAACACATTTGATGAATTAAAAAAACCACTGGTGGTTGCTGTTACAAACTATAAAACAGGCATGAGTGAATATATAAGCACAGGAAATTTGTTTGAGGCCGTCCTGGCATCTTCAAGTATACCGGTGTTGTTTCAACCGTATAAACTGGATGGTGTTGAATATGTGGATGGGGGAATTACAGATAATCTTCCGGTGAAACCCATCATGGATTTGTGTAGGAATATTTATGGTGTGCATGTAAACCCCATTGGTAAAATGTCGCAGAATAAAGGATTGGTGAGTACTGCACTGCGTTCTTTCCATATCAGTGTTGCATCCGGCATTGAACAGAAAAAGCAATATTTTAAAATTTTTATAGAACCACTTGAACTAAGAAAATTTGGTTTGCTCGAAGTGATGAAAGGGAAGGAAATGTACCAGATTGGATATGAAGAAGCAAAAAGAATTTTGGAAGATCATGCAGCGAAACCAAAAAAGGAAAAGTAAGTGAGTGCACGGCATGATTGTGTTCAGCTCACTGATTCTTTTTTTTTATTGAGCACTTGCATTTTTACTTCATCGGATGGTTTTATATTTAGGACGGTACCTCCTTTTTCGTTTCACAAAAATCCAGTGAATAAGCACTCCGCTGAGAAATCCTCCGATGTGCGCCCAGAAGGCTATTCCTGCTGCTACATTGTGAAAGAGGGTGTACGTTCCGCTTAAAAACTGGCCTGCAAACCAAATGATTAGGTAAATAAAGGCAGGAATAGGTATGAAAAAAGGTATAAACAGCACCGGAATAAAGAAAATGATCCGGCTTTTTGGAAAAAGAAACAGGTAGGCACCCATAACCCCGGATATAGCGCCTGAAGCTCCCAGGGAAGGAATGGTAGAAGATTGGTATAAGTAATAATGGGTTGCACTTGCAAGAGCTCCACAAATTAAATAAAACAGTAAATACCTGAAACGGCCCATCCGGTCTTCCACATTATCGCCAAAAATAAACAGTGTCCACATATTCCCGATAAAATGCCCCCATCCTCCATGTAGGAATATGTTTGAGATAAACGGTATATAAATCACGGGATTTAATTTATTCGCATTGGTGAAGTCAGATGGTACCAAACCGTATGTTAGAAAAAGTTCTTCGATTGCTTTTTCATCAAGTGATAATTCAAAGAAAAAAACAATGGCGTTAATGATGATCAAAATCCAATTAACGATCGGAAATTTCTCATGTTGCACGGTGTCATTGATTGGAAACATACAGACAAATATAGTTTTATTTCTCTAAGA
>CAZAMT010000319.1:0-4726 GCA_964486145.1 uncultured Bacteroidales bacterium | reverse complement strand
TATAAAATAATTGAATGATTATTTAATTCCGTTGATCAATTATAACTCCCTCACCCAAATATTACGATAGCTTACCGGATTGTTATGATCCTGTAAAATAATTGGTCCTTTGCCATGTTTGGAGTATGTGGGTAAACCCCTGAACTGTGTAGGACCCCAGATGGCAACATGGTTTTGTACGAGAACACCATTATGCAGCACAGTAATGTATGCCGGATGTATCACCCTCCCTGATTCTCCAAAAACAGGAGCAGTAAAAACAATGTCATAGGATTGCCATTCACCTGGTTTTTTGGAGGCATTTACCAGTGGAATGTGTTGCTTGTAAATGGATGCTGCCTGCCCGTTATGATAGGTTTCGTTATTATAAGAATCCAGCACCTGTAGTTCATATTTACCCATTAAAAATATTCCGCTGTTGCCGCGGCCTTGTCCATCGCCTTTAACTTCCTCCGGAGCACGCCATTCAACATGCATTTGGATGCTTCCAAATTCATCTTTGGTTTTGATAGCTCCCGATTCTGGCACTACGGTCATCACATCTCCTTCAATTTTCCAAAGTGCTGCACCATCTCTTGCTGATTCCCATTTTGATAAATCTTCCCCGTTGAACAAAATTAGTGCATCAGATGGTGGATTTCCAGCTTCTGCGGGTTTTACCTTTGGCGGAACCGGCTCCCATAGCTCTGTAACTTTTGGATCCTTATCCTGTCCGTTTACAATAGATATCACAAATAATATTTGTACCAGGAATAAAACATATTTCTTCATAATGATTTTTTTTGTCAGTTAAACATATTGTTTGCTTCAAATTAAAGCAATTTGGTTGAATTTCTGTTATGTTTGAATGAAATTTATAGAAAGAAAAAACAATTCATTCTTCAAAATACAAGGAAAATTCATATTTTTAGGCATTCAATTGATTTATAACTTTAAAGTAAATAATTTTATCAATAAATCTAAACGATTCAGATATGGATAACAAAAAATCAGAAAATTCAATTTCAAGAAGGCGCTTTCTTGGCACCACAGTTGCGGCAACCGCGGGATTTACCATTATTCCGAGTAAAGTAGTATCGGGCTTAGGTTATACAGCTCCAAGTGATAAACTTAACATTGCTGGTGTTGGTGTCGGCGGGATGGGTTTTGCAAACCTGAAAAACCTTGAAAGCGAGAACATTGTTGCTTTATGTGATGTAGATTGGAAATATACCGGAGGAAATGGCGTGTTTGACCATTATCCCAAAGCAAAAAAGTACAAAGACTGGCGCAAAATGTATGATGAAATGAGTAATGACATTGATGCTGTTGTTGTAGCCACGGCAGATCATACCCATGCCATCATTGCTGCACATGCAATGACATTGGGAAAACACGTATTCGTTCAAAAACCATTGACGCACTCAGTTTATGAATCAAGATTATTGACCAAACTGGCCAAAAAATACAAGGTGGCAACGCAAATGGGTAATCAGGGAGCATCAGGTGAAGGTGTGGCTCGCACATGTGAAATTATCTGGAGTGGAGCCATTGGTGAGGTCACGAAAGTGGAATCTTTCACCGACAGGCCTATTTGGCCCCAGGGATTGAATACACCAGAACAGGGACACTGGGTGCCAGACACACTTGACTGGGATCTTTTCACAGGACCTGCAAAGATGGTTCCTTACAATCAAATCTATCATCCATGGAACTGGCGCGGATGGTGGAATTATGGTACAGGTGCCCTTGGCGATATGGCATGCCACATTTTACATCCGGTGTTTGAAGGCCTGAAACTTGGATATCCAACAAAAGTACAAGGCAGTTCTACACTTTTATTAAGAGACAGTGCCCCAACTGCACAAGCTGTGAAACTTACCTTCCCTGAAAGAGAAAAGGTTGGAAAAGTTAAAATGCCTGAAGTTGAAGTATCCTGGTATGACGGTGGTATAAAACCAATGTTGCCTGATAATTGGCCTGCCGGTAAAAATCCGAATAAAGCAGGTGGTGGAACTTTCTTCTATGGAACAAAAGATATTTTGCATGCCGGCTGTTACGGTGTGAATCCGGAATTACTGTCAGGTAAAACGCCCGATGCACCCAAAACAGAGCGCAGGGTAGAAGATGAAATGGGACTTGCCTGGAATAAAGGTGCACATGAAAAAGATTGGGTAAGGGCATGTAAGGAAAGTCCTGAAAATAGAAAACCAACAACCTCCGACTTTGCAGAAGCAGGTCCGTTTAATGAAATGGTTGTTATGGGTGTAATGGCTGTACGTTTGCAAAGCCTGAACAAAACCCTTGAATGGGACGGTGAAAACATGAAATTCACCAACATTTCTGATAGCGAGCAAATCAAAACGGTCATCAGGGACGGTTTCACTATTCATGACGGTCATCCAACATTTGCCAAGGAATGGACAGATCCGGTTTCGGCAAAAGAATATGCCGCGGAACTGGTGAAACACTCATACAGGGATGGTTGGACTTTACCTCAAATGCCAGCGTAAGATAGTAAACATTAAATAATAACCTAAATCAAAGTTCATAATGAAAAATAGAAATTTAATTGTCTTTTTTAGTTTCATTGCAGTTTTTGCTATGTTTTTAACCTCTTGTCAGTCAGGTTCTCAGGAGGCAACTTCCGATTCTGAAGCTGATGAAATTACAGAAACAGAAATGGGAGAGCCGGCAGATGACTGGATAGTACTTTTCGATGGCACATCAACCGAAAATTTCAAAGGTTACTGTAAAGACGGTTTTCCTGAAACGGGTTGGGAAATTGTTGATAATACATTGCATTGCATTGGCTCTGGAATGGGTGAAGCCGGAGGTAAAGGCGGTGACATAATTACCAAAGAAAAATACGGTAATTTTGAACTTAGCCTTGAATGGAAAATTTCAGAAGGTGGAAACAGCGGAATTTTTTACCTTGCGCAGGAAAAATGCGGTGAAGACGGACAACCTATCTGGCAGTCAGCACCTGAAATGCAAATTCTTGACAATGAAAAACACCCGGATGCTAAATTAGGAGAAGCTGGTAATCGTCAGGCTGGTTCACTTTACGACCTGATTCCTGCGGATCCGCAAAATGCAAATCCGGCTGGAGAATGGAACTCTACAAGAATCATGGTTTACAAAGGTACTGTTGTTCATTACCAGAATGGAGAAAACGTGCTTGAGTATCATCTTTGGACAGATGACTGGAACAACATGGTTGCTGAAAGTAAATTCAGGGATTACGAAGATTTCGTGAAACCAGCTCAGGAAGGTCATATCGGGTTACAGGACCATGGTGATGATGTTTGGTTCCGTAATATACGGATCAAATTACTTGATTAGTTTGATTGTTTAAAAAATAAAAAAGGGCTGTTTTTCAGCCCTTTTTTATATCTTATCAATTTTAGATGCCAGTATAAAATCGTTCTCTGACAGCCCGTTAATGGCATGAGTCCAAAGTTCTACCTGAAGCTTACCATAGCTTATGTGCATATCCGGATGATGTCCCTGTTCCTCTGCAATATCAGCAATTTTATTGGCAACCTCCATGGTTTGTATAAAATTCACAAAAGCAAAATCCCGTTTTATTTTTGTGTTATCAAGTACCTCCCAATCCTTGTGCACTTCCTTTTGATATTCTTTAATTTGTTCCGGCTCAAGCGGAGATACCCCACCTTCACATGGTACGCATTTTTTTTTAGCTAATTCTGTCATTGTTGTGCAATTTTAATGTTTTGTAAATCAGTTTCTGGTTTTGCAATTGCTTCATTCAGGCTCCCCCGGCGATACCCTTCCAAATCGACTGTTACATAAGTGTAGCCAATGTTTTTTAGTGCATGCAAAACTTTTTCACGGATGTTATCTTCAAAAAATCGTTTAATATCATCAGGGGCAACCTCAATTTTCATTGTTTTTCCCTGGTGCCTTGCCCTGATATTTCTAAATCCAAGATCTCTTAAGAAATTTTCTGCTTCATCAACCATGCGCAGTTTTTCTATATCAATTTTTTCACCGTAAGGAAATCGGGAGGATAAACAGGCCAGCTCTTCTTTATCCCAGGTGGGCAGACCAAAGCGTTTGGATAATTCCCGGATTTCATCTTTTGTTAAGCCTGCTTCTTGTAAAGGACTTCGAACATGGAGCTCTTTCAACGCTTTTTTACCGGGGCGGTGATCGCCAAGATCATCAAAGTTGGAACCATCAACCATGTTTTTCATGTTCTCTTTTTTGGCAATCACAGTGATTTTATTAAATAATTCGCTTTTACAGAAGTAGCAACGATTTACGGGATTATTAACGAAGTTCTCATCTTCAATTTCCTGGGTATTTATAATTCGCAGTTTAGCACCCATTTGGTCGGCCAGATCTTTGGCCTTTTCATACTCCCGTGACGGATACGTAGGTGATACTGCCAATACTCCATAGGCGTTGTCACCTAAAACATCAACTGCTATCTTTAACAGAAATGCGCTGTCAACACCACCAGAATATGCGACAATAACATGTTGCATATTTTGCAAAATATTCTTTAATTGCACGAATTTTTGATCAATAGTCATCACTTCTTGTTTAGATTTATAGTACAACTTTAGAACCACTTTTGTTCAAAGATAAGAATATAGGTTTTACTATAATTTAAGTGGAAACATAATTTAAATGACGAAGAAGAAGTTCGATAACGCAAAAGTGGCAGTAGCAGTGGCACTGAGCCGTATACGTAAAGTTAATAATAGAGGCCAACTGC
>CAZAMT010000318.1:0-4764 GCA_964486145.1 uncultured Bacteroidales bacterium | reverse complement strand
TTTATATTTTTCTCTCATCATCTGGAGGGCTTGGTTATAAGCAGGATCGGCTACCAGATTATTTTTTTCGTACGGGTCTTGTAGGTAGTCATACAACTCTTCGGCACCACCATGCTTAAAGTAGTTCATATACTTATACCGCTCCCCTACGACACCCTCCACCGGCGGGATGCGATGTGGAGATTTGGTAGTAGTTAAATCAAAATGCTGTTCAAGATAAAACTCTTCCCTCCAGTCATTCACTTTCCGTCCATCCACCAATGGTTTCATGCTGCGGCCCTGTACTGACGGATGTGGCTTTACGCCTGCATAGTCCATGATAGTAGCTGCAATATCAATGTTCAATACTTTTTCATCCAACGTTTTGTTTCTTGTTCCTTTTGGCAATCGTGGATCGTAGACGATCATGGGTATGCGTGCCGATTCTTCATGCAACCACCACTTGCCATTGAGTCCATGCTCGCCCGTGTAGTAGCCGTGGTCGCTGGAAAAAATAATCAGCGTGTTGTCCTCAAGGCCCAGCGATTGCAATTCAAGTACAATTCTGCCAACTACCAGATCCAGACCGTAAATCTTGTTCATCCGCTCCCTAAGGAAAGCCTGCAGATTCTCATAATTGTTCAGCTTTTCCAGGGAATTATGCCGGCCGAAAATGCTTTCATCTCCATGAAATGGCGCGGGCAGTTTGGCATAGTAGGCATCGCCAAAATTAGGCGGCAACGGTACGGTTTTATGGTCAAAATCACCCTCAAAGGTTGGGTTAGGGTCTAATGAGCCATGCGGCGCCAAAAAACTAAGGGAAAGACAAAACGGGCCTTCCTGAAAATCATTGATAAATTCAAGGGCTTTGTTACCCAGCATACGGGTGTAATGAATATCGCGGCCTTTTTCATCCGGCAGGTATAATTTTTGCCCGGGCCCGGGTACAAACCAATAGTCAAAATCGTCTTTCGGATATTGCTTTTGTTCGTCGGGTACCCAGATGTTTATTCCGTACTTTCCTACAAAGCCGGTTTTGTAGCCGGCCTTTTTCAATTCCATGGGATATGTCTGCTGCCAGGCTTCGCCTTGCAATGGCGTGCGAAAACCATAAATACCATGACGCCGGGCATATTTACCGGTAAGGATGCTTGTTCTGCTTACCACGCAAATGGGGGTGGTTGCATAACCATTGGTAAAAACGGTTCCCTGTGAGGCAAGTTTGTCCAGGTGGGGCGTCACTGCCCTGTTCGGATCAACAAAGCTCATGTCGTCGTGACGCATATCGTCCGCGAGCAGGAAGATAATGTTTAACTTTTCATGATTACCTTTCCCTCGCTGGTCGCTGGAAGCAGAGGTAAGGATAATGGAAACAATAAACAGCATGGACAGCAAAGGGATATTGATTTTTAATTTCATGATTTCGGGTTTTAATTTAACGACATTTTAATCTGATGGTACATTGGTTTTTCGAGGTTTAGTCTGACATAATAAGAGTTCCGTCTGTTAAAGGTTTCATATCCATGATGAATACCATTAACAGTAATCCCCTCAATGCTCTTTCCATCGGGTATGTGCAATTCAATGGTTGATTTTTCGGCGGAAGTAGCAATTTGCAATTCAATGGCATTTTCATTTTTACTCAAATACCTGTATCGCACATATCCATTGGAAGCAGGGATTTTTGATGTCAACATTATGTCATTCTCCCCGGCAAAATGCCATTTGGGTGCAATGGTTGCTGTATGATATGCCAGGCCATCGTTTTTCACACCACCGATTCCTTCGATGAGGGAGCTAAGAAAGGTTCCGGCATTCCATCCTGTGTTTACGTAGTACTTAGTAATATCGGGAGTATTGAAAAATTTTAGCTGGTCGGATACGGTTATGCCAAGGATCAGCCATCGGGTGCCCCTGCCGGCATCCTGAAAATGAAGTGTTTCAATCTTTTTATCCGGATGCGGGTTGTCAAATCCCCAGGCATATACACCTACATCCACATAGCCGTTTTTACCCCGCCATGCCATTTTGCATTTCCAGCCGGAATTTCTGCTGTATGGAATATTTTTAGGGAAATACCAGTTGTTTACCTCCGATCCGGAATGGACGTATTTTCGCCATTCTGTTCCATCCTGATATCTTAAAGTTATCCATCCTGTTAGTCCTCCACCATTTAAAACATGTAAAATGTAAAGACTTCGGGCATTTTTGTTGATATTCACCGTTGCATTATTTTTATAATTTCCCTGGTTACCAATTCCTATGTAACCTTTATTATCATTTGCCTCATGGTTGATCAGGGAAAAAGGAATATCATCAATTTCCAGTTGTTTTTTCGGCAAAACATTCAGGGCAAATTCAGGTCCGGGGCCAACCCAACTGTTTTTATCCTGGAAATCGGGTGACAACACATGAATGGTTGCTTTGTCTGCAATACTTATGGGTGTAAAATTGGTTTTCGGACGTTGTTTCTTTTTACCGATCCAGTAGTAGGGTAATTGGCCGAACTGTTTATCCATTCGTTTTTTCATGTTTCTCATGATGTCGGTTCCGTAGGCTTCAAAACCATGATCAAAAGCCCCTATGGCAAGTTCGCCGGCAATGAAGGCAAAAACACCGCCATTGATGTAATGGTAAGGCATTACACCGTAACCTTTTTCAATGGGAGGGTAGATGCCGAAATATTCCCCTGGTGATGATTCGGGCATTTCTTCCTTGATGCGCCGGTATGTTTTCAGGATAGACTGTGCCATTTCATCGGGGATATCGCGCTGCAAAGCCAATGCATTGGAAAGTGACACCTGTTTTGACTGGTCAACGCCTAAATCTCTTGTAAAAGATGAATCTTCAGGGATAAAATGATAGAAATAATTACCGTTCCAGGATAGATCAATAATGCGTTGAAAAACATCTTTTCCTGTATTTTCCCATTTTTTAGCCAATGCATTTTCTCCGGCCACTTTGAGCATCTCTGCAAGCAGTGTACAGCTATAAGCGTAACCTGTATTGTCCCCGTGCATGATACCAAAATTTGTTACATCCTCGTGCACATCCATGTGATCACCCCGAAAACCTTCATCATCCGGCTGAAAGTCCCAGGTATCGATGGTGAAACCGCGTTTGAGCAGGTTGTACTTTTCCGACCACCTTATTGAGGTATTTTGGCTGTATTCGAGGGCTTTTATGGCATTGGGCAGCCATTTTTTCATCCATTCGGTGTCGCCTGTTGCTTTCCATGCCCGCCATAACCATTGCACATAAAAATGTTCCAGGTCGTTTTCTACAGGAAACCGTTGCTTATAATACCATCCATCCTGGATGACCACAAAATGATCGGTATTGATCGAACGCCCATCCAACGTGCTGGTGTTGACTTTATCAGTCCAGCGATACAGGTCGTAAATCATTCCGCTTTCGTGTTGGAGATTGCCAAACAGTTCCACGCCGTCCTTAAGCCCTGGATATATGTATTGTGTACCTCGAATGGCATTGGCATCGTTTCTGGGACACATCTCATGCATCTGGACAATCCGATTGTTGTACTTTTCTGTCCGGATGGTTTTTAAATGATTGAATTTAAAATAATTGAAAAGGGTTTTCCATTCTTCGTTTGGATCGTTGATTCCCGTTTCACAATCAACGAAAAACGGAACGGTTTTAATTTCACTCCCTTTTTTATTAAAAACACGAAGTGTGTGATAGCCCAATGCCCCTGAGATAACAAAGGTTACCTTTGCCGGAGTTTCCTGTTGATGGTATGTGAAACCTTTAGCATCTTTGATTTCTACCCAGCCTTTGTGATCTGCGGTATAAGTTATTTTCATCAGAGGTTCATAAGACTCTTTTTTATTGATGATTTCAACCTGTGAGTGCAATATGTTATTGAAAAACAATAGTATAAATGGCAGGGCAATGGTTTTCGTGTTCATTGTTCGTTTGCGTTAGTTCCTTTTCGAATATAAAATCTGATTCGCCTTAAGAGTAATCGATTTTAACATTGATAAAACGGCAATAAACAGTTTTTACAGTAAAAGATCAATGGGAAATCTGATTTAGTTTTTGTAAAAAATGATACAAATGATGAGGCGATGTAATGTGGAATTATTGATTGAAAGTAACAAACCAGGTTATTGCAAGGAATTGGTTAATGAAAATGATATACGGAGTATAATTGTGCAGAAATAAAGTAAACCCTTTCACCCCGGGCATTCACTCAGGATGAAAGGGTTTGAAATGCTATTCTTTAATTATTCGTATGGTTTGGTCATCAATGATTAAAAAGTATATTCCCGGATCAAATCCTGACACATCAATCTGGTTTTTTTGTAGTGTGCCCATCTGTAATACTTTTCCAAGGATATTAGAAATTTGGTATTGCTTTTGACTGTTCCTGTTGCCGGGTATTTCCAGGTATAAGATATCACTAACCGGGTTCGGATACACTCTGTTAACTCTCATGGGATTGTTTATTCCGGTTACTTCATCAATAATTAAATGTACATCCATTGTTGTCGGATGATAATTGGAATTCCCACTTTGTGAGACTGTTATGGTTGTAACCCCTGCTGACAGGATGCGGAGTGTATTTCCTTCCAATGAAACTGCGGATGGATTTGAAATTTGGTATTCCACTGGTTCTCCCGAAGAAGCTGTTGCGTTTAATTCAATGGAACCGGTATCAGCCGGTACCCGTTCCGGTATTTCAAATGTTATGGTTTGAGCTGCTTTCTCAATGGTTAATGTACCGTTTAGCAATGAGATATCATAATTATTGTCATTACCGCC
>CAZAMT010000317.1:0-4788 GCA_964486145.1 uncultured Bacteroidales bacterium | reverse complement strand
AAATTTTAAACAGATGAAACTAAAATTTATATGTTATTTATGTTGTAATTTTCTGCTTGTAACTTTTCTTTATTCCCAGCAGGAGTATAACCTTTGGCCTGATAAAGTACCATTTTCCATTGATAACGATACGGTCAAAGAAGAAACAACAACAAGCGATAAGGGAATTGCAAGGGTAAAATTTGTAAAAAATCCTTCAATCAAGGTATATTTACCTGATAAAGATAATGCAACCGGTGCTGCTGTCATCATTTGTCCCGGAGGAGGTTATTCCATACTGGCTATTGATCATGAAGGATACCAGGTAGCTGAATGGCTTAAATCCATTGGTGTGGCAGGCATAGTGCTCAAATATCGTCTTCCGGAAGATTTCTTAATGAACAACAAAGAAATTGTTCCAATGATGGATGCCCAACAAGCCATACGAATGGTTAGGAAGAAGTCTTCCGAGTGGAATATAGATCCTGGTAAAATTGGAATAATGGGATTCTCTGCGGGTGGACACCTGGCTTCCACGGCAACCACTCATTTCAATGAAATTATTGGAGAAATTGATGATACCACAAGCGTTCGTCCTGATTTTAGTGTTCTGGTTTATCCGGTTATTTCATTCAAAGAATTTGGTCATTCCGGGACACGGTTTAGACTTATCGGAGATAATCCAACACCGGATGAAATTGCCCGATTTTCCAACGAACTGTGGGTAACCGAAAAAACACCACCGGTTTTTCTGGTTCATTCAACAGATGATACAGGGGTGCCTGTTGAAAACAGTATCCAGTTTTATCAACAGTGTGTAAAACAGAACGTGCCGGCAGCAATGCACATTTTTGAAACCGGTAAACACGGGTATGGCATGGGCAGACCATCAGGACCTGAAAGCAGTTGGCCGGAATTACTGGAGAAATGGCTAAAGTCAAGGAACATAATTAATTAAATTGGTAGTTTTACTTGAATAATTTTATGATAATCTAAATTTTTAAATCACATACATATGTTTAAACGAATAAATTACACTACTCTTATTTTTCTGTCAGTTTTGATAACGACATCTTGCACAAATCAAAACCCTATCGAGTCAAACGAACAAACACACAGAAAAAAGTATGTTTCAGAAGAAACAGGTAAACCCAATATTTTATGGATTTCCAGTGAGGATATAAGTTCAAGGCTGGGTTGTTATGATGACCCTGTAGCCAACACACCTAATTTGGATCAGTTGTGCAGCGAAGGTGCTAAATATACCAACGTATTTACTGTAGCTCCCGTTTGTGCACCAAACCGATCTGCGATAATCACAGGAATGTACCATACAACCATTGGAACACATCATATGCGCACATCGCATAAGGGAAGAACAGGTGAATTGCCAACACCTTATTCAACCGTACCCCCGCATTACGTGAAAGCATTTCCGGAGTATTTACGCGCTCATGGATATTATTGTACGAATAATGCAAAAACAGATTATCAGTTTGCCGGATTCAGCCAGGTACCTGTTAGTATTTGGCATGAATCAAGCAACAAAGCACATTACAGAAATCGTGAACATAAGGATCAACCATTTTTTGCTGTTTTCAATTACACCATGACCCACGAAAGTCAGACATGGCAAGAACCTGAAATGACTGATCCTGCCTCCGTTGAAGTACCACCTTATTTTCCGGATACCGAACCTGTGCGAAGAAGTATTGCACGTTTATATGATCAGATAGCCAAACTTGATTCAGTTGTCGGTGTTAGATTACAGGAGTTGGAAGAAGACGGTCTTGCAGATAATACGATTGTTATGTACTGGAGTGATCATGGTGACGGACTCCCACGGGGTAAAAGGTGGCCTTACGATTCAGGGACGAAAGTACCATTGATTGTTCGTTGGCCTGGAGTCATTGAACCCGGAACAGTTATTGATGATCTTATCAGTTCAATCGATCTTGGTCCTACGGTATTGTCTCTTGCTAATATACCCATACCTGAACACATGCAGGGAAAAGCCTTTCTTGGAGCGCAGGCAGATGAAACCTGGGACTATGTATTTTCTGCAAGGGACCGGTTTGATGAATCTTATGATATGGTGCGCTCAGTCAGGGACAAAAAATGGCGATACATGAGAAATTACTATCCTAACAAACCTTATGTTGTTTGGGTACCCTACCGGAATCAAAGTCCAATTATGAAGGAACTGCTCAGGTTGCAGGCAGAAGGAAACCTGGAAGGCCCTCAAAAATTATGGTTTAGGGATACCCGTCCGCCAGAAGAACTGTACGATACAGAAAACGATCCACATAACATCAATAACCTTGCAGACGATCCCCAGTACCAGGATGTTTTAAAAGAAATGAGAACCGTGTTGGATCAATGGCGAATTGAATCAAAGGATATGGGAGATATTTCAGAATACCAGATGAAGGAGATGATGTGGCCTGGTGGTGAACAACCGGTAACTTCGGTTCCTCATTTTATTCCAAATACTGACGAAAACCGCAACGCAAGCATGGTTGATGAAGGAGGTACCTTATCATCACCTTGTTTGATGAGCCTCTACTGCGCCACCCAGGGGGCATCAATCGTTTATACAGTTGAAGAAGGTGACGATCCGAAATGGAAACTATACAATGGACCTTTTACATTGGAACCAGGAAATACGACCATCCGCGCTAAAGCCATCCGTTATGGATTCAAGCATAGTGAAGAGGTGGAAGCAGCTTTTGTCGTTGAATAAGCAGCTTTGTAAATTGAACACAGATAATGCAGATGAGACGAATTTTTGCAGATCAAGTACAGATCTGCATCATCTGTGTGCTATAAAATATCTTAATATGATACGATTTTTGAAATTGGTAAGCCTTCTGATGCTTTTTCCCTGCTTGTTGCACAGCCAAACCTGGATTTCTGATTTAACATGTGATCATCTTAAAAATCCGTTGGGACTTGAAAATACCGCCCCATTGCTAAGCTGGGTGATCAACTCTGATATTTCAGGACAAAAGCAAACGGCTTACCAGGTTGTTGCCGCCACATCTGTCGGGGATCTTGAAAACGATAATTTTGAAAAATGGAATTCGGGTAAAATTGAGAACAATCAGTCTGTTCTTGTAAAATATGCCGGAGATAAACCTGGGTCGCGTGAAAGAATATACTGGAAGGTCCGGATTTGGGACAAAGATGGCAAATCTTCTCCATGGAGCGATCCTGCCTGGTTTGAAACGGGCCTGCTGGAAAAATCTGAATGGCAGGCAAAATGGATCAAACACCCCGAACACAACGATACACTGCTAAAACCCACCCCTGCTCCCCATTTTCGTAAAGAATTTACCCTTACCAAATCAATTAATACTGCACGTACCTACATTATTGGACTGGGCTATTTTAAACTGTTTATCAACGGTAAAAAAGTGGGCGACCACGTCCTCGATCCCGTAAAAACCGATTACAGCCAAACAGTTAAATATGTTACATTTGATGTTGCCCAACATCTGAAAAAAGGCCAAAATGCCATCGGTGCAATTCTGGGAACCGGATGGTACAATCATTTTGCCCAGGCGGTATGGGGTTTTAACAATGCACCCTGGAGAGATTACCCTGTGTTAAAATGTCAAACAGTTATCGAATATTCTGATGGTACTGTGGAAATAATTTCAACGGATGAAACCTGGAACACATCTTTTGGCCCCATTATTTATGATGGCATTCGAAATGGAGAACATTATGATGCACGACTGGAGATTCCCGGATGGAACAAGCCCGGTTTTGATGATTCGGAATGGAAAAATGCAATCCCTGATGAAGGACCCAGAGGAAAGATTTCATCACAACTTTTACCTCCCATAAGAGAAACTGCTGCAATTACACCAAAATCCATTACCGAGATTAAACCAGGTGTTTTTGTTTTTGATCTGGGGCAAAACATTGCCGGTTATTCCAGGATTAAGGTTGCTGGACCGGAAGGTACTGAAATAAAGCTGAAACACGGGGAAAAGCTTTATCCGGATGGTTCGGTAGAGCAAAAACAGATTCTACGCTTCCTAAAAAGCGGTGAAGCGCAAACAGATCGGTATATCCTGAAAGGAAAGGGAGTAGAAACATGGAATCCATCGTTTGTTTACCACGGATTTCAATATGTAGAGATTACAGGACTCCCGGTCAAACCAACAAAAGAAACTTTAAAAGGAATCGTAATCAATACCGATTTTGAAGAAACCGGTTATTTCATGTGCTCTGATTCCATGCTTAATCAAATCCAGGAAAATACAAAATGGTCATTTATTGGCAATTACCATGGTATTCCGACCGACTGTCCGCATCGCGAAAAAATCGGATGGACAGGTGATGGCCACCTTGCAGCAGAAGCAGGACTGTATAACTACAATGTTACTGCTTCCTATTTAAAATGGATGGATGATTTTGAAGATGCACAACTCAAGAATGGAAAGCTCCCCGGTATTGTTCCGACCAGCGGTTGGGGGTTCGAACATGGACGTGGAGTAGACAGATCAAAAGGATATGGCCCCCATTGGGAAGGTGCATTTATTTATATGATTTGGTATATCTATGAATTTACCGGTGATACTTCAATACTGGCCGATTACTTTCCAATGACACTGGGGTATCTTGAATATCTTGAAAGTATTTCTGATAATTATTTACTCACGCATGGCATTGATGATCACAAACCCGTTATCACCAAAACAAACGGTGACATTCTATCCACCTCACACTTTTATGAGTTTACGAAGATGGCCAAAGACATGGCGACGCTTCTTGGTAAGAAAGAAAAAGTTAGTCAAC
>CAZAMT010000316.1:3214-4789 GCA_964486145.1 uncultured Bacteroidales bacterium | reverse complement strand
AAAAAAAAACATTATGAATGTGAAAGAAAATGTATATGCAGTCCGGAAAATCTTAAAAAACTCTTTCATTAAATATAGAAAAGACGATCCAATCCGATTGGCGGGAACAACTGCATATTTTACAATATTTGCTATTGCTCCCATTTTAATAATTATTATATCAGTTTTAGGTGTTGTTTTCGAGGAACAAACGATTAGTAATAAAATATACAATGAACTGAATATTCTGGTCGGAAACCAGGGAACAGATTTCATTAAGTCAATCATCCAGAATTTCAGGAAAACTGAACGGGATTTGATCGGAACCATCATTGGTGTGGTAATTTTTTTAATAGCTTCTACTACATTTTTCAACGTACTTCAAAACTCTCTTAACTTCATCTGGAGAGTTCGGGCAAAACCAAAAAATAACTTTTTTAAAACACTAAAAGACAGGGTGTTATCGTTTGGGATGATTTTAAGTATGGGCTTTATATTACTAGTTTCTTTAGTGATAGATGCAGCCCTGTCGTTTCTGAAAGACTTTCTAAACAATTACATTGAGAATTACACATTTTTATTCATTCGCTCCATAAATTTCATCCTATCCTTTGGGATACTCACATTTATATTTGCACTTATTTATAAATTTCTTCCGGATACGAAAATAAAATGGAGGGTAACCTGGGTTGGAGCGATCATTACTGCTGTATTGTTTACCATTGGTAAATATCTGATAGGTTTGGTTTTAGGAGCGAGTAACATCAATGTAATGTATGGTGCTGCCGGATCAGTTGTTGCTTTTGTTTTATGGGTATTTTATTCCTCGATAATTTTGTTTTACGGTGCTGAAATTACCCAACAGTATGCGGAGTATTATAATTTTGATATTAAACCAAAGAGTTATGCGGTGCAAATTGAAATTAATGAGGTGAAAGGAAAAGAAGTGTAGAGGCAATTGTCAGCACAGCATTAGCTGAATTAAAAATATACATGTTTGTTTACAGTTTCAGCACAAACGGCTTATTGATGATACATTTACGTAGGGAAACAGCCCAAACATGTCTGAAAATTATCAATCTCAGGATAAATATGGGCTGATTTCATGACTTTTTAAGTTTTCAGCTACTAACGGGATGCCAGAAATACATTACTTGCCGGGATTTCATTAAACAAGTCAACATCCGGCCATTTTTCGGTTTGATAAATGGCAGATGCCATTAACACTGATAATTTGTTATGAATCCTGTTCGTATTTGTTGTGGTATTCAATAGGATCACCCAGGAAATGCCATCGGATGTTCGCATTACCATCCCTACGGTTCCCGGTAATGTTCCGGTCCGCCACCAGTTGCCGCCACCATCAACACCGCGCCATCCAATAAATGCTTCACGCGGGCCATCGTGCGATTCCGTCATTAATCCAATGGATTCAGGCTTTAGGATATCCGGGAAATCATCGTTGCCATCGATGGCAAGTACAAGTCGCAGCAAATCTACCGATGATGAAATCCAACCCCCGGTAGGCCCCAGCAGGGATATGTCAATACCACCATAATATTCGGGTACAATATCGCGGGATCCATCAATAGCCCA
>CAZAMT010000316.1:0-3114 GCA_964486145.1 uncultured Bacteroidales bacterium | reverse complement strand
CCCATCTTTTGCCATAGCCAGTGATGCGCCTACCACATCAATATCTTCCAAAAAACCCGAAACCAGGCTGTCGATGAGCCTGGTTTCCGGAAATTCTGATTTGCTGTTATCCAGGCGATGGGATATTGGTATTTTTCCCGTGCGCACGTTAAATTCAGCATTCTGATTCATCAGTGAAAATGAAACAAATATTTCTGAAAAATAGATAATTGCCAGTAATATGATTGCACTTATTATTTTTCCTTTCATATACTTTCCTTTTTTCATTAAAGGTTGTGTCATAACAAACATCAGACCAAAAACACTATCAGCCCGCATCGTTCGTCCTCGTTAAATGGCGTATGTGTATGGAAAAGATACGTTCATTGATGAAATCCGTGCATTCATGTAAATATTGTAACATTTATCCAATTCTAAAAGTATGGCCGGGATGTTGAATTATCAGTAAAGTTTTGGATGCTTTTCCGGGTTTACATCATTCATGAGATTATAAACAACTTCAAATACATTTTCGGCATTGGGATTTGAAAAATAATCTCCGTCCGAGGCATATGCCGGCCTGTGTTCTGCAGCGGTTAATGTTACAGGAGGTGTATCGAGATACTGATATGCGTTTTGCTCCTCAAGCACTTTGTGCATCATAAAAGCAGAGGCTCCTCCCGGTACATCTTCGTCAAAAAAGATAACCCGGTTTGTTTTTTTAACAGATTCAACGATGGTTTCATTGATATCAAATGGCAGCAATGTTTGAACATCAATAAGCTCCACATTTATATCAAATTCTTTAAGTTGCTTCACAGCATCCTGTGAAATTTTCACACAGGGGCCATATGTGACCAATGTAACGTCACTTCCTTCGGTTAAAACTTCTGGTTTTCCGAGAGGTACCGTGTATTGACCAATATTATCAGGGCGCTTTTCCTTTAATCGATATCCACTGAGAGGTTCCACAACAAGGGCAGGATCGTGACCTTTTAACAGGGTATTATACATACCAGCCGCTTGAGTCAGGTTTCTGGGAACGCAAACATAAACACCCCGGATAGAATTAATAACCATACTTAATGGGGAACCTGCGTGCCAAATACCTTCAAAACGGTGACCACGTGTTCGGATAATAAGCGGAACTGCCTGACCTCCTTTTGTTCTCCAAAACATGGTAGCAAGATCATCACTCATGGTTTGTAAACCATACAACAGGTAGTCAAAATACTGAATTTCAGCAATGGGGCGCAAACCACGCAATGCAAGACCAATGCCCTGCCCAATGATGGAGGCTTCTCTAATTCCCGTGTCTGTAATGCGCAATTCGCCATATTTTTCCTGCATTCCTTCCAGTCCCTGGTTAACATCCCCCAGTTTTCCGGTGTCTTCCCCAAATGTTACCAACAATGGGTATTCATTGAAAAGGTAATCGAAATTGTCCCGAATAATCTCCCGTCCATAGACCTCGGGAGATTTTTCTGTGTAAACCGGTTTTGTTTCTTCGACGTTTAGTGCTGAAAATTCAGATTCGTTGTAAACCTGGTTGTTATATCGTTCATAGTTTTCTATCTTCTGTTTATTTAGCCAGCGCCCGAGCGAAACCTGTAATTCCTTTCTTTGATCGCAGTCGAGGCAAATATGACGCATGATTTTCTTTGCTGCACTGATAATATCCTTTCGAATGGGATTTTTAATTTGCCTCAGGTTTTTTGCAATTATGGAAATCTTGTCGACACCACTATTTTTGCATACACACGATTTATTGCCAATAATTTGCAGTAATTCATTTCTTTCCGAATTTATAGGGGCCCGGTACTTTTTCCATGCTCTGTCCCTGGCAGATTTTGCTTCATCAAAAGCCCTGTTTTCCATTTCGGTAAGGGTGTTTTCTTCGGCAATACCAGATTCAAGCATCCATTCCTTCATTTTTGTCAGGGGATCGTGTTGTTTTTCCCACTCAAGCCTTTCAGGTGATTTATAGCGTTCATGAGAACCTGAGGTTGAATGCCCCTGCGGTTGCACCATTTCTTCAACATGAAATAAAACGGGTATGTGTTTTTTCCTGCTGATGTTGATACCCTCAGCAAACATTTTGCACAGGCCAGGATAATCCCACCCTTTACCTTTATAAATGAGTATTCCATTGGAATCGTTCTCCCTTGAAAAACCTTTCATCACCTCAGAAATACTGTTTTTAATAGTTTGTAGGTTTTTGGGTACACTAATACCGTATCCATCATCCCAAACGGCGATTGATAGAGGAACTTGTAAAACTCCGGCAGCATTCATTACTTCAAAAAAGTGCCCTTCCGATGTACTGGCATCGCCAATGGTGCCAAATGCTACCTCATTTCCCTGGTTGGATAAATTTGAAAATACATGCAAATCTTTATTTTGACGGAACAATTTTGATGCATATGCCAATCCTAATAATCGCGGCACCTGAGCAGCCGTAGGTGACAAATCGGCAGCAGAATTTTTCATACTGGTTAATTCCTTCCATGTACCATCAATGTTTAGGCTTCTGGAGCAATAATGGTTGTTAAATGATCGGCCTCCGCTACCTTTGTTGTTTTTCACATTGGTATCACCATAGAGCTGTGAAAAGAATTCATCTGCATCACTTATGCCGGAAGCAATTAAAAATGTTTGATCCCGATAGTATCCTGAACGCCAGTCACCATTCTGGAAGCTTTTCGCCATCGCAATTTGTGCTATTTCCTTTCCATCGCCAAAAATCCCGAATTTTGCTTTGCCTGTCAGAACTTCTTTTCTCCCCAGGACTGATAGGTGCCGACTTAACCAGGATAAGTAATAATCATGTAGAACTTCCTTTGTAAACTCATCAAAGGATATATTTTTTTTGCTTAATTCAACTTCTGAAAACATAGGCTCTAACACTCAGTAATTAGTTTAATGGAATATTCGAAATTAAGACTTTTTTGTCTATTTAATTCAATTTTCAAAAAAATGAAACAAAATTTTAAAAGTTATGTTTACAGCTAACTGCGAATTTCTCAAACTATATTATATTTGCATTCTAATCTGCCCTATTCATAAGTTATAATATTAATTTATGGCACAGCAGAGCAGAGCTTGTGCCGCCAAAGGCTGCATTAGCCCGATTTA
>CAZAMT010000315.1:0-4791 GCA_964486145.1 uncultured Bacteroidales bacterium | reverse complement strand
ATATTTAGTTCGGGAATATGGCCCTGCATCAGATATTTTGCATTGCCAAAATCATACGTAGTTACCTGATATGATTTTTGTCCCGATTCTGCAGGACAGGCATTTCCGGGCATCGCAGTATTTGTTTTTTAGCTGGATAAGTGCTTGTGTGTCAAAGGCACTTTGCACTTTAATGCCCAACCCCGTCCATTTATCAATGATTGAATTTTTTTCCGGGCTGATTTCATACAGCAGATTCATAGCATGATCTTTCAGGTATGGTTTGCCCGTGTGAGCACCGTAAATAAAAAGAAATGGAACGATGGTATTTATTATAATGATGTCAAGGGTTGCATTGCCCAGCTTTTTGGTTTTTTCATTGGAAATTTTACCAAATTGGTAATGATTTTTCCAGTAACCGGTTGCCTCAATCGACAGAAAGTCCTGTAATTCATGGACGGTTTTCTTTTTGACAACATTACTAAGAAGGCTGGTATTCTGATTTAAAAACGATGCAAGCTGGGCAATTCTTACGGTAGGAAAATTTAACGGGCGCAAGCGATGAAATTTCCATATACCTGCATCTATCGGTTGCAGGTGATGCTTGCGCCGAAGATGATGAAACTCTTTCTGCAGGTAAGCGTGATACTCATCTTTGGGCTGATTTTCAAGCATTCCGGCCTGCCCAAACAGAATTGCTTCAAGAAAAAGCTTGTGATCATGATATTTGCTCAATTGTTGAACAGGTAATGATTTACCCAATTGTTCGAAAGGAAGACCATTGACCTTTTGACCGAAACTCTTGCAAAAAGTAACGAAGAAAGCTTGTTCCCAGTCGCCATTGGTTTCTTGTAAAAGCGCTTGAATGGAGGTGCTTTTTTCTTCAAGCCTATCCACCAACATGGTTTCCATCCAACTGGAGATTAATATTTTGTCGACTTTTTGAATGTTATCTACGCAAGGAATCCATTTGTCACTGATTTCTAATTCAGTATACCTTTTTAGATATTCTTTGGGATATTTTAATTCGATGGTTGGGATAATTTCACCATTTACCCGAAATGTTTCGTGATCATGTTTGTTGACCACGTGTAAAATAACATTGTCATAATTAACATTCTGATGATGATTGTGTTTCTGCCAGTCAGAAGCCAGCTTATGTATTTCGATGTTTCCTGCCCATAAAGTTCCGTTGATTCGAACCTGGGCATTCATAAAATCCGGCCCTGCATCTGTATTGGGCACCCCCAGTTTAACAATCTCAATTTCTTCACCTGAAATTGCTTTGAGGTTGTTTTTCTGGAAAAGTCCCATATTCCAAATAAAATGGAGAAATTTTTCTGACATTGATTATACCGTTAGACGAAAGGATCTTACGGTATCTATTTAAGAATGTTTGAATACAACTTAAATTCCCTTATTTTTAAGAAGTATATCCATTTGTGATTGCAATTCCCGGGCTTTGTTTCTGGCAGCATCGGCAAAATGTTCTGTGTCGTCAGCATATAAAATCCCTCTCGATGAATTTACAAGAAGTCCGCAGTCGTTATTCATACCAAATTTCGAGACATCCTGCAGGTTTCCTCCCTGAGCTCCCACCCCCGGTATCAGCAGAAAGTGTTCAGGGATAATTTTCCGAATATCAACGAGTTTTTCCGCTTTGGTTGCTCCCACAACGTACATCAAGTTTCGCGGGTTGCCCCATTCGCTGGAAGTTTTCAGAACCTGTTCAAAAAGCTTTTTTCCGGATTTATTTTCAATGAATTGAAAATCAGCAGCTCCTTTGTTCGATGTTAATGCCAGCAGGATCACCCATTTATTATTTACCGACAGAAAAGGTTTTATGGAATCTTCTCCCATGTAGGGTGCTACAGTAACAGCATCGAAATCAAGGTTTTTTAAAAATGCCCGGGCATACATTTCTGAGGTATTACCAATGTCTCCACGTTTTGCATCGGCAATAGTAAATATTTGCGGATATTTCCGGTTTAGATAATTAATTGTTTTTTCTAAGGAAAGCCAACCTTCAGTTCCCCTGTATTCGTAAAATGCAATATTTGGCTTATATGCCACAGCCAAATCGGCGGTTGCATCAATGATTCTTTTATTAAACTCAAAGACCGGTTCTCCCAGATTTAACAAATGATCAGGAATTTTAGCAGGATCGGTATCAAGCCCAATGCACAGGAAGCTTCTCTTGTGCTTAATTTGATCAATGAGTTCCTGTCTGTTCATTACGCCAGTTCTGTTTCTTTTAAACGTTCAGCATTTTCTTCAACCTGTAGTTTGTCGATAATTTCTTCAATATTACCTTGCAAGACTGATTGCAGGTTGTACAACGTAAGATTTATCCTGTGATCCGTTACTCTTCCCTGAGGATAGTTATAAGTGCGGATTTTGGCTGATCTGTCACCGGTTGAAACCATCGTTTTTCGCTGGCTGGATATTTTATCAAGGTATTTCTGGTATTCCAGGTTGTATAACCTTGTTCTTAACTCAGTCATTGCTTTGTCCAGGTTTTTGAGTTTCGATTTTTGATCCTGGCAGGTCACCACAATGCCCGTCGGGATATGGGTTAACCGGATTGCTGAATACGTGGTGTTGACAGACTGACCCCCGGGGCCTGAAGAGCAGTATTCATCTCTTTTTATATCTTCCTGACGCAGGTCTACATCTACTTCATCAGCTTCAGGGAGCACCGCAACTGTGGCTGCAGAAGTATGCACCCGTCCCTGTGTTTCTGTTTGTGGAACTCTTTGAACACGGTGAACACCGGATTCGTATTTTAAGATTCCATAAACGCCATTACCGGTCACATTCATAATAACCTCCTTGTATCCACCAACGGTTCCTTCTGTAAAACTTGTAACTTCGAGTTTCCAGCCTTTTGTTTCACAAAATTTGGTGTACATGCGGTATAAATCACCGGCAAAAATGCTTGCTTCATCGCCTCCTGTTCCGGCTCTTATTTCGAGAACTGCATTCTTGTTGTCTTCGGGATCTTTTGGTATAAGCTGAAATTTTATTTTTTCCTCCATGTCAGGGAGTTGTTCTTCGAGTTCTTCGAGTTCTATCTTTGCCATTTCCCGTAACTCCGGATCCTTTTCATTGGCGAGTATTTCCTTTGACGTTTTAATATTACTGAGTACGTTTTTATAATTCTTATATGATTCAATGATAGGTTCAAGGTCTTTGTACTCTTTATTTAACCTCACGTAACGATTCATATCTGCAATTATCTCGGGATCTGTAATCAGGTGACCCACTTCTTCAAACCTGATTTTTACTCCTTCTAATTTTTCCAATATCATATTGCTTGCCATAATAAACTGATTTTTTAATTGTAAGATGATGTGAGAAATTTGAAACTTCTGAAAAAATGCACTGGCCCGTGCTAATAGTGAAATTCTCCGAAACCAGTACGAATGGTTAGTTTTTTTTCATTATCAGCCGTTTCAACTCTTCCAACGATTTGGGCATCTACATTGAATGATTCAGATATGGATATGACTTCCTTTGCATATTGTTCAGGAAGGTAAATTTCAAACCGATGCCCCATGTTAAATACCTCGTACATTTCTTTCCAATGTGTTTGGGATTGCGACTGTATCATTTCAAATAACGGAGGTACCGGGAAAAGGTTATCTTTAATAACATGGAGGTTTTCAACAAATTTCTGCACCTTTGTCTGGCCTCCTCCAGAGCAATGAATCATACCATGTATATGTTCACGGTGCTTTTCCAAAACCTTTTGAATGATGGGAGCATAGGTACGGGTAGGTGACAATACCAGTTTTCCTGCATCCATTCCAATATCTGCAATAGACTGGGTTAATTTGTATTTTCCTGTGTATACCAGTTTTTGAGGGATCATATCGTCATACGATTCGGGATATTTTATTGCAAGGTAATTTGCAAATACATCGTGTCTGGCAGAGGTAAGTCCGTTACTTCCTATGCCACTGTTGTAGGATTTTTCATAAGAGGCTTTTCCGGAAGAAGATAAACCGATAATAACATCGCCGGGTTGAATATCGACTTCAATTATTTTTTTTCGTGGCATTCGGCAAATAAATGTCGAGTCCACGATAATGGTACGTACCAAATCTCCAACATCTGCAGTTTCGCCACCAGTGGAATAAATGGAAATACCCATTTCCCTTAACTCATCCAGCAATTCCTCAGTACCATTGATAATATTCATGATAACCGACCCCGGGATGCTTAGTTTGTTCCGGCCAATTGTGGAGGATATTAGAATATTGTCGGTTGCACCTACACAGAGTAAATCATCCAGATTCATTACCAGTGCATCCTGCGCGATGCCTTTCCAGACGGATAAATCTGCGGTTTCTTTCCAGTACATGTAGGCGAGCGATGATTTTGTTCCGGCACCATCCGCATGCATAATGTTACAATAATCCGGGTCTCCTCCCAGAATATCAGGCATGATTTTACAAAACGCATTCGGAAAAATACCTTTGTCAACATCTTTCAATGCGTCATGTACATCCTCTTTCTGAGTAGAAACACCTCTTTTCTGGTATCTTAATGATTTGTTCATGTTTAAAATTACCTCAAAAGTGTTGCAAAGGTAGTAAATACTTTACAAATTTTGAAGAAGCAGGTGTCTTAAAACCTATAATCCAAGGTTTGAATGATTATCCGTATCATTTTAAAATACTGTACTCTCCAATAAAAACCGGGTAGTCGCTGAGAGGTAATAGTAAATCATCATTTTTTGAATTACAATGATAGATTTTTCATCTGTTTAAAATTTGTGACCAAACCTGAAATTTGGCACTCATTTCA
>CAZAMT010000314.1:0-4798 GCA_964486145.1 uncultured Bacteroidales bacterium | reverse complement strand
TCATTTCAATCATGGTCGTGCGTGCCTCTGTAATTATCTCAGATAACTTGTCCGACAATTGGCGGATGGTCTGTTTCATGTTTTGTTTTTTAAATAATCTAAATGAAATTCTTCGAATTTTGAACTGATTTCATCCCTTACAATTCTGAATAAACCAATTCTATTGTGTTCGGGATATGCTGATGTTACAGGGTCGGGGAACCTGTAATGGATTCTGCGTTTAACTTTTCCCTGAAAGGCCGGACAGGTTTCCCTTGCGCTGTCGCAGACTGTTATAACAAAATCCCAGGATTGATTGAGGTATTGTTTAATATTGACTGGCTTCTTATTATGGATATCATAGCCAATTTCTTTCATAACTTCGATGGTTTTTGGGTGCACCTCTTCCGCTTCAAATATACCCGCTGAATAAACCTCAAGATTATGATCAAGCTTTTTTAAAAAAGCCTCAGCCATTTGACTTCGACAACTATTCGCCGTGCATACAATCAGAATCCTCAAGACTGCTTTATTTTTTCATTATAGATTTTTTTAAAAGCTTCTTTTATCTCATCTCTGACTCTTCGAAACTCATTCCAGATAAAATCTTCGGTTCCGGCAGCGTGCGAAGGGTCTTCAAACCCCATGTGCAAACGGTTTTTTACTTTCCCGAAGAAGGCAGGGCATGTTTCGTTGGCATGATCGCATACAGTGATTACAAAATCCCATTCTTCGTTCAGGTATTCATCCACCATCGTAGGTTTGTGATGGCTGATATCAATGCCGATCTCGTTCATAACTGCAACTGCTTTGGGGTTTACCTGTAACGCCGGTTCGGTTCCGGCAGAACATACGGTTAAATTTTTATCAAAGGATTGCAAAAAACCGTGTGCCATCTGGCTTCGACAACTGTTGCCAGTACATAAAATAAGTATTTTCATAAGATATTTCTATTTTTGTTCCTCTGCTTCCATGTTTTCTTGTTTTTTTACCTGCCTCATTATGTAAAACATCTCTCTTGCAATAAGCCGTGTTGTTTTATCATACGTTAGTTCTTCGGAAGGCGTACCGTCTGAATACCTTGGATCCTTATAAGGCAGCGAAATACGATCATCTGCCCCGGGTACAACAGGGCATGATTTGTCAGCATCGGAACAAACCATGATTGCTATGAAATTTTCACGGGGGTTTTGCCTGTCATCATATCTTTTGGAGTACAAAACATTGGTTGTATAGCCACTCCCCTGTTTAACAAGGTACATAGGGTTTTCCGTATTTTTTTGAGTTACAGAGGTGATAAAACCAGCCCTTTCCATTGCTTCAATCGCCCTTTCATTAGCTGCTGTAACTTCAACGCCGCCTGAAAATGTATATATTTCATCAACACCATAGAAAATGGAAGCCGTTTGTAACAGCATTTGTGAAATATGACTCCTTCTGGAATTATGCGTACAAACTAACAGGAGTTTGGCTTTACCGTATTTTTCTTTAGCTTTAAAAATATAATCACTAATGCTATCAAGTTTTGAAATTCTCGGTTGATCTATTTCATCCAATTCATTTGATACTTCTTCAGCGTATGATTGCAAGATTTTAGAAAACTCCTGGCTGTAAACGATTGAAGAGGGGATAAATACGAAAACAAATGCCAGTGCTATCAGAATATTTTTTTTTTTCATTACGGATTGCTTTTAATATTTAACAATTTTGATTATTACTTAACTGCAAATTTGATATAAAACCCGTTATCATTTTTTCAAGTATTTCAACCTTCCCGGGATTAAGACAGTAATTTACTTTTACCCTTTCAATCTCTCCCTTTATAAGCCCGGCTTCTTTTAATTCCTTTAAATGTTGGCTCACGGTAGTGCGGCTTAAAGGTAATTCCTTGCAAATATCCCCGGTTATGCAACTTTTTGTTTCCGAAAGATATTTTAATATGGCAAGTCTTGCCGGATGCGAAAGCGCTTTAAACATCCCTGCGGTTATTTGCAATTCCTTACTGAATAATTCTGTTTTTGCTACGGTCATCATTCAAGATTTTACCTGAGAAAAAATATAAAACATTTCGGTGGCTATCTGCCGGCACCGTTCATCATATTTAGCTTCTTCTTCAGCGGTGTCATCCGCCACTTTCGGATCTTCGTAGGGTATGGCAACACGTGAAGTAGCACCATGTACAATCGGGCAGGTTTCATCAGCATGTGAACAGGTCATTACTGCCACGAAGTTATCCTGCGGATTAAAATGGTCATCATATTTCTTAGAAAAACCTTTTACCGGCTTAGCATCTTTCGCATAACTTACAAGGTAAACAGGATTAGATGTTGAATCGGTCTGTTCAAAACTAAACCCGGCTTTACGTAACGCTCTGACGGAACGATGATTAAAGGCAGTTTTTTCCGTGCCTCCCGAGTAGCAATGTACATTTCCGATATCGTAATAATAAGAAGCAGTTTGCGCCCATAACTGACTCATGTGGCTACGGCGTGAGTTGTGGGTGCATATAAAGATAAGGTTGGAAGGATTATCTGACTCACCATTCTTTTTTACAAGTAATGCCAGGCTTTTGAGCTGTTCTTTTCGTTCATCGGGAATTTGTGCAAATTCGGTTTCAATACCACTTAAATATTTCTTTAGTCCGGGATGCAATTCACTGCTTTGTTCAGGGTTTTTTGATAGAGACATGACAGGTTCCGCAGATATTTCTTTCTTTTTTGTTGACAGATCCGCGCATGACAGACTAACAAGCAAAACGGCAAAAGTAATGGGAAATAAAGTTTTCATGTTTATACGTTTTAAAATGTAACAAATTATGACGTAAATTTAAGTTACAACTTAAAGAAAACGTATAAATACGTCATAATTTTACGTTAAATTTTTGTTAAACAAGAATTAAACAAATGCGTTCATGCCTTTATTGATCCATCATTTTATAATGGATATCAGAAAAAACCTTGTGCCCTATCGATTCCGAATGACATGAGGTACAGCTCATTTTGCCGGATACGTTTTTCAGTTTACCTTCATTTCCATGACATGAGATACATGTACTTACCGCTTCATTGCCGGATGTATTTGCTACGTATTTATTTGAATGAAGCTCGTTAAGTGCCACGGTGACTTTTTGTGCTACGTCTGCAGTTAAACGGCGACATCTTTCTTTTCTCTCCTTACTGCTAACGCTAAATCCCGATTTATGGCACCAGTTTGTATTCGATGCATGGCATAAAACTGAATTTGAAACACTGGTAACCGGCGTGTAATCAAATGCGGGATTAACGGGACTGAATGTCGGAACCGGTTCTTTTTCGTACCATTGAAAAATATCGGCAATCATTTTATCCTGTACACTTTTGTCAGGAATCAGCAAACCGATAAGCGCGGCCGCACCGTTTAATGTACCGCACACCGAACCATAGCCGCCAACACCACCATGGCCGTATTTAAACATATGCAGTGGAAACGATGCATACGGTTCACCAAATTTTTCAGCCAATTGCACAATAATACTTTTCACTGTTGCGTACATACAACTACCTTCGCTGTATGTATTATAAGCCATTTCAGCGGAAACAGCCGGAGTCAGGTGTGCATATTTCCAATGGGTTTCCGAAGGGCTGTAATCCAGTTTTTGTGGTCCTGCATCCGGCAGTTCTTCAGTTTTAAAAGCATTTGCCACAGTGAACAATCCAATTCCGCCCCCGGCAAAAGTACCGACAGCTACCTTCATTGCTTTACGTCTATCCATATTTTTTTGTTTTAAGATTTAATTTTTTCAAAAAGACCGGTCAATTTCTTATTCAAAATCTCTTTTATTTCTGATTCGTTTTCTCCAATGGGTTTTATTGGTATCAGGTCGATTAATTCTTCGTACTTCAAACTGGAATTATACATTAGCTCCAGTGAGCCTTTTAAACTTTCATATACAGTATCAACGCTTTCCTTTTCGGAAAGTCCAATTTCATTTGCGATTTTTTCCAATTCTTTCCATTGAAACCAGAAATATGTTGGTAGCATAGCTGAAACAACTGCATAGGCTTCCAGTTTACTTTCTTTTGTCTCAAAGGTATTTCCTAATATTTGTAAAGTTCCAAGTATTGAAGCTTTTTCTGTTTTTTCGATACTATCAGAGAAACAAACAGGATTATAGCCTTTATTTATGTATGAGGTTGCATTTGGAATCACTCGGACAACACGTTTAACACCTGTTAAATTGGATAGTTTTTCAATACTGAATTTTGGAGCAAGGGAAATTATTAATGTGTTGTCACCAAAATCAGCCTTTAAACCGGTAATAGTTTCACTAATTACAGGGGGGTGAAGTGCAATGAAAACAATCTCTTGTCTCGCTGCTTCAACTAATGAACCGGTTGTTACAATTTCAGGAAACATTTTTTTTAATACCGCCAGTGTGTCAGTATTAGTATCACAAACTTTTATTGAAGGGAATTCAATTTTTTGATTTTTAAATCCCTGAAGAAAGATTTTTGTAATTCTTCCCCCGCCAATAAAACCTATTGATTTTGTTTTCATGATGAATGAATTTAATGATTAAAAAATAATTTCAGCATTTTTATTATTTGATTAAACAGGCTTGTATTTTCTGAACCGAAGGAATATATCCCCGGGCTACCATATTGTCATTAATTACAAGTGTTGGCAATATCCATGTATGGTATTGCAGCATTTCTTCAAGTGTATCCACAATTTGTATCTCTGATTGGATACCTGATAATTTCAATGCTTCTTCCACCCGGGCAATCATTCTCCGGCATTTGCCGCATTTGCGGCCAGGGCACAATATTTTAATTTCGTT
>CAZAMT010000313.1:0-4800 GCA_964486145.1 uncultured Bacteroidales bacterium | reverse complement strand
CCTACCCTTGCTTCCTTCCGGATCTGGGGGGATTCAGCAGGAGCTGGCCGTATAAGACTTACCCCGGCCTGCAAAATTATAAACTTTTTGCAACTATACACAATGTATGCTGCTTTTTTATATACTGAACTGACATACATCCTCCATCTGCGCGTTAGAATCATTAATTCCTTGGGTCGAACCATTTATTCATAAAAAATCTAATATATTTGCGCAAATTAAAAAAGGTGAAACTATGATGGAGACTAACCCGGTAAAAGAATTCTGGAAACGCGTTATGAACTACGGCGCTATCCTTGGGCTGATTGTCGTTTTGGTCAAAATATTTTTATACCTGCTTGATGTGCAACCAACAGGTGTTAAATCCAACCTGTTTTTAGGAATACTGTATATCGCGCTGTATGTTGGAATTCTTATATCCATTGGCAAACATTATCGGGATAAGTTTTCAGACGGGTATCTATCTTATGTCCAATCCCTTCGGTTATTGGTATTCGTCATTTTTTTTGGTTCCATCATTGTTTCGTTTTGGGAATTTATCCTTATAAAATACATTGATCCGGAATTACCCTTGCGCATTATAGAAGAAACCAGGACAAACCTTGAAGAATTCATGTTACGCAGCGGAACAGACGAAGATCGCATCGACCAAACATTACGAATGCTCGATGGAGAGGTGGAACCTCCAACTCTTGGCAGTTTCGTTACAAGCATATTTTGGAGAACATTCCTCGGATTTATTTTATCTCTGATTCTGGCCATTTTTATTCGTCGTGACAAACCAATATTCGAAGAAAACAATTAATTCTTCCCATGGATATTTCAATCGTAATTCCCCTGTACAACGAAGAAGAATCAATAGCTGAATTGGTTCAATGGATTGAATCTGTATTGCAGGGCAAATATACCTTTGAAGTGATCATGATCGATGATGGCAGCAGGGATAGTTCCTGGAAAGTCATTGAATCTATTGTAAAAGAAAAAGATAATGTCAGGGCATTGAAGTTTCGAAGAAATTATGGCAAATCTGCTGCCCTGCATTGCGGATTTGAATTGGTAACCGGTGAAGTGGTTGTTACGATGGATGCTGATTTACAGGACAACCCGAATGAAATACCTGAATTGTACCAAATGATTGCAGGTGAAGGTTACGACATGGTCTCCGGATGGAAGAAAAAACGATATGACCCGGTTTTTACAAAAAATATACCCAGCAAATTTTTTAACTGGACTGCCCGCCGTATGAGCAAAATTAAACTTCATGATTTTAATTGCGGACTAAAAGCATACAAAAATTCGGTTGTGAAAAGCATAGAAGTTTATGGTGACATGCACCGGTATATTCCGGTACTTGTAAAATGGGCCGGATTTAATAAAATCGGGGAGAAAGTAGTAATGCACCAGGAACGAAAATACGGTCAAACCAAATTTGGTATTGAGCGGTTCATCCGTGGCCCCCTGGACCTGCTCTCGGTAATTTTTATTTCCAAATTCGGAAAACGTCCCATGCATTTATTTGGTACCTGGGGGACAGTTGTTTTTCTCCTTGGATTTTTCTTTGCTGCATATCTTGGAATTCATAAGCTAATAATGATGAATCAGGGAATCTACATTGGTCGTGTTACTGATAGTGCATACTTTTATCTTTCCCTGATTGCTATGGTCATTGGAACACAATTGTTTTTGGCTGGATTTCTTGGTGAGTTGGTATCACGTAACGCGTTTGAACGAAATAAATACCTTATTGAAAAGGAAATATAAATAGTGATGGATCGCTCATTTTCAATAATCATACCTGTTTACAACCGTCCCGGTGAAGTCAATGAATTACTGGAAAGCTTGAGTCTGCAGGATGATAAGGATTTTGAAGTTGTTATTGTAGAAGATGGATCCACCCATACCTGTGAAGATGTTGTAAAATCCTATTCGGATAAGTTAAAAATCCGTTATTTCTATAAAATAAATGAAAAACCCAGCATTGCCCGAAATTATGGAATAGAAAAAGCATCGGGTAATTATTACTTGTTTTTTGATTCGGATTGCATTCTTCCTCCCTCCTACATTTCAATCATAAAAAAGGCGCTGCAACAATCGTATGCCGATGCCTTTGGCGGACCGGATGCAGCACACCCTTCCTTCTCCAAACTGCAAAAAGCCATTAGTTATGCAATGACATCATTTTTCACAACCGGGGGAATACGCGGCGGTGGTGAAAAAATGGGTAAATTTTATCCACGCAGCTTCAACATGGGTATATCCGATGAGGTTATCAAAAAAACAGGCGGATTCCCCATAACAAAAATGCATCCGGGTGAAGACATGGTTTTATCCATTGAAATTATCCGCAACGGCTTTACAACGCGGCTGATCCGTGAGGCATTTGTTTACCACAAGCGCAGAACCACCCTGAAGCAATTTTATAATCAGGTATATCGTTTTGCAAAAACCCGGGTGATCATGTCGAAAATATATCCTGAAACATTTAAGATATTTTTTATATTTCCTACTTTGTTTGTGCTTGGAGCATTTCTCTTAATTGCACTTAGCGCGTACAACTGGTTGTTTATTACTCCGCTTTTGTTGTTTATAATCATGGTATTTTTTGATTCACTGATTCATAATAAAAATACCATCGTTGCTTTTTTATCAATAGTTACTGCTTTTGTGCAACTTTTTGGTTATGGATGGGGGTTTTTGAAAACATTCATCGAGGTAATTATCTTTAAAAAAGATGAGTTTGATGTGTTCAGCAAACCGTTTTATGCCTGATTTGCATTCAATTTTTTCTCTGAAAGCAATTCTGCGACTTTTTTGTCTATCGGGAATGTTAACGTCTCCGGTCTTAATTCGTTAACTGACATCCAGCGAAAGGATTGGCTGCCCTCTTTTAGTTCTGCAAAATCAAATGGTGTACATGAGATTTTAAAATGGATCGGTCTTAAGAACCGGATTTTATAATAGATACTAATAAGTTGCTGATCATCAAAAAACAATGCTTTTTGAAAAAACCCGGTAGTATAAAAATGTTCCAGAATTTCCACTTGTTGTCCAAATTCTTCCCGGGCTTCTCGCTTGATACAGTCCACAGGACCTTCGCCAAACTTGAGACCTCCCCCGGGAAATTTGGTCATTTTCATGCCCATTCGGTATTCATCTGACAACAACACTTCGTTGATTTGATTAATAATCAACCCGTAAACCCGAATATTAAAATGCTTTATGGTTGACTCTTTTTGTTTTTCAGACATTGAAATTGAACTTAATGAATTTGTACTTCCTGTTTCGGTAAGCAGGTATTATAAGTTCATCATGCTTCTGCTCATAATAATGCAATGGTTGAGGAAACAATGCCCTTCGTTTCCACGGGAGTACATTTTTTTTGTTTATCTCCCCGTTTTGAGTTATTTCAACAATGGCAATGTATGATTTTCGGGGATTATTAAAACTGTAATACTTTTTTTTATTTTCTCTGAGGTTTTTAATATTCTCATTGTATATAAGGTATATCTTGCTGTCATCAACGGGTGCAAGCAAAGCATAAGAGCAATAGTTGGTATTGTAATCGCCAATCGCACCTGAATCAACCAAAAACCTCCTTATATCCTGTGGTTCCATATTTCCATAACTGGTATGGATGCTATAATCCTGCTTTTTCTCAACAACAGTTTTCCAGTTTATCCATCCATTTGTTTGAAAATTAAAAACAAGTAAATTATTGTACGTATTGTAGGTTTGATTAAAAAATTGTTCGGCAATCATGGTAAAAGTACCGTTTTCACGAACCACCAAATCTGTAACTCCATAACCGATCAACTCCTCATCGGCAATCAGGGTTTCGTCTTTGTTGGTCATTTGTTCAAGAAAAGCATTGTCAAATTCCTGAATGTTTGCATTTATAAACGAGCCGCTGTTGTTGTCAATTTCAAAAAAGAAGGTGCCGCGGATACCTTTCCTGAACATCTCGGAATACAACCCTGCACATATAAGCCCTCCATCATTCCCGGCAGCCAACTCAATTCCACGAATGTACTTATGTTTTAAGGCCACCGTGTATTTTTTAAAATTTTGTCCGTTATCGGTATAGCGGTAAATGTTATAAATATTTTTTACAGGTTTTTTCAAATCAAAAATGGTCGCGCGTTTTATAAAACTCAAAATGGCTATGTTGCCTTGTTCATCTACGGTGTATTCATTATACCTTGGACCCTGCTTCTCATAATCATAGCTGTCTTTATGCTCCCACATGAGCTCCAGTCCACCATCAAAAACATAAAATTCATTAAACTGTACCTTACTAAGATGAATTTTTTGCCGACTTACGATCAATAATTTGCCTTCTTCCCTTGACATTTTAAAATGAAAATCAGCCCATGTACCCATCATATTGCGCACATCCGTAATAATAACCGGTGCGGAAGTCGCTTCAAGTGTTTCTTTGTCAAGTTCCTGATAATATAATACATTGTTGCGAAATCCTCGTCTTGACATGAATACATAAAGCCGGTTATGAAAATGAATGACATCCTCAAACTCATATGTTCGAAGTTTTTCATGCAACCGAATGAACTTATCTTCAAGAGGATTCATATTTTTATCAAGCTTTTCAATCATGTGCCTGTTTTGCTGAAATTTCCATAAGTAGTAACTATCCTCATCATGACCAATGATTTTATGATATTGCATGCTGCCAAACATTACATTAACGTCGCTGCTTGAAATTTTAACATCTTCAACAGATCCGGAAAGGACAGGATATAATCCCGATAAAAATATGATTGCAAATAAAAATGCCTTTTTCAT
>CAZAMT010000312.1:0-4820 GCA_964486145.1 uncultured Bacteroidales bacterium | reverse complement strand
TTTCATTTAAAAATTGAACATAGTTTTGACTCATGTAGTTATTATAGAAATTTTCCGGTGATATGAATGAATCGAAATATGTAAAAGAGTGCATTGAAAATGTGGAAAGTCAAATGGAATGGGGATCTATTGAAAGTTGGGACAATTCGAAATTTGAAAGTTTCAGTGAAATCCTGTTTGAAAAAACAGGAATTCTCGTTGGGGTTTCATCATTAATCAGGCTGCTTGCAGGTAAAAAAACGAACAAACTTCCGCAACCGGAAGCAAAAGATGCCATTGCACGATTTACAGGTTATAGTAACTGGCAACGATTTATAGAAGAACGCAATACAGAATATGGAATTCAACAGGCACAATCACATCAGCCAAAAATCACTGCCAAAAAATCTTTTCGTATTCGGATGGCAATGTACATTTTATCGGGTGCCATTGCACTTTTAATGATGATTTACCTGATTATTCAATTGCTCGGGCAAAAGGGATAAAAACCTGCACGCTGAAATATGCATGCAGGCTGTCTGTTTGTTTGAAATCTTTATTATTCGGGAATTTGAACGGAACCCCAGTTTTCACCGGATCGGATGCGGTTTAGCTGCGTATGTGTAATTCCAAATTCTTTTGCTATTTTGTACAATTTGGTTTTACCACGCCGCAACTTCATTTTGATTCGAATCACCTCTGTTTCACTTAATTTTGAATAATTACGGTGACCTTTCCGGTAATTCGGATTCTTGCGATGATGCAGGTACATTTCTTCCCTTGTTACCCACTTTAGATTTCGAAAGTGGTTGTTTTGTTTATTAAAATCCAAATGAATTACGTACTTATGTTCAGCATCAGGTTTGGTAACAAAGGCTTCCGCAACCAATTTGTGAATAGGTTTGGTGATCCGGTACTTGTAATCCCTGTCGGATTTGAAAGAAAAAAGCAGGTAACCTTTTCCGAGAGAAGATTTTAAAAATTTCCATGAGCTGGTTTCCGCGACCCATCTCCTAACTTGTCCTGTGGAGGATATCTGGTATCGTTCATCTTGATTGATACCATCAAAACGAATATCCTTCCAGTTGTCATTCCAGTAAGTCATAATATTATTTTGCTAGGTTTAATACGTTAATACTACTAAAACTGTAGGATGAAGTACAAATGTAGAAAAATACTCACTTTATCAAAATTTTTTTTTTCATTTTAACGGTACCTATCGTATTAGAATATAGGTTGTTGCTTTTCATGCACTTTTTCGCAACGAATCGTTGCAACGGAATTCAATTTTTAAAATCTCTTTCGTATTGATTATCAAAACATTTAACAAACCTTAATATTGTAAATGTGTACAATAATTCATCATCCAATTGTCAGCCAATGAGGCTACACAAATTATGAACAATTTATTAAAATTGATTTGGATACATTCGGAATTTTTTGATTTAATACGCAAAAGATATATTTTTGGTCGCTTATATTCAGGTCGGATATAAGTTGATAATTAAAACGTAATAAATTCATGAGTGTATTAGTAAATAAAAACTCCAGGGTAATTGTTCAGGGTTTTACAGGAAGTGAGGGTACATTTCATGCCCGTCAAATGTTAGAATATGGTACCAACGTTGTTGGTGGGGTAACCCCTGGAAAAGGTGGTCAGGTGCATCTTGATAAACCTGTTTTTAATACTGTCGAAGATGCTGTTCGAAAGGAAAGCGCAGATACATCCGTTATCTTTGTGCCTCCGGCTTTTGCAGCAGACGCGATTATGGAGGCGGCCAGTGCCGGGATAAAAGTAATTGTTGCCATCACCGAAGGCATACCGACCTCTGATATGATTAAAGTAAAAACATATCTTTCAGATAAAAGCGTTACACTCATTGGACCAAATTGTCCGGGTGTTATTTCACCTGGTGAAGCAAAAGTTGGAATTATGCCCGGGTTCATTCATAAAAAAGGAGGTGTTGGTATTGTATCACGAAGTGGCACCCTTACATATGAAGCAGTTGATCAAATAACGAAAATGGGACTTGGCCAGTCAACCTGTATCGGTATTGGCGGTGATCCCATCATTGGAACAACTACACTTGATGCCGTTAAACTACTCATGAACGATGAGGAAACCGATGGAATTGTCATGATTGGTGAAATTGGCGGTAACATGGAAGCCAATGCAGCACACTGGATAAGAGAAAATGGAACAAAACCGGTGGTTGGATTCATTGCCGGACAAACCGCTCCAAAAGGAAGAAGAATGGGACATGCAGGTGCCATTATCGGAGGCAAAGATGATACAGCCGAAGCCAAAATGAAAATCATGAATGATTGTGGCATTCACGTGGTAGCTTCACCTGCTGATATTGGAAAAACAATGAAATCTGTGCTAAAAAAATAATTCTTGAATTATTCGGGCGAAAATAAAACGGTTTTCAATCCACATTTTCCCAATTTTTAAAATTACACATCATAATTCACGCGTGGTTTACAATAAAGCCACAATTTATTTATTCTGAATATTTGGCGCAATGTATTGTTTTGATTGATAGCACAAAACAATATATTTCAGATCATGCTTTTTTACGGGTTTATTGATTATATGACCGAACTTTACTTAATTTGCCTGTCTGAATTTAATTAAAGCAGATGTATTTATCAACAATTGAGGCCTGATATTTAATGTTAAAATATTGAAATTTAATAATTTATCATAAAACTTAAAATTATTATGAGCTTACTACAAGGAAAAACAGCCATTGTTACCGGCGGTGCCAGAGGTATTGGAAAAGCAATCGCACTTAAATTTGCCAGTGAAGGAGCCAATGTGGCCATTACGGATTTATTTTATGATGACAACGCCAAAGCTGTTGAAAAGAAAATAAACGACCTGGGCGTTAAAGGCAAGGCCTATGCATCGGATGCAAGCAATTTTGAAGATACTGATGGAATTATAAATGAAATTGTTAAAGAATTTGGTCGCATTGATGTACTTGTTAACAATGCCGGGATCACGAAAGATACGTTGCTCATGCGCATGACCGAGGAACAATGGGATGCTGTCATCAATGTGAACCTGAAATCGGTATTTAATTTTACAAAAGCAACGCAGCGTATCATGCTGAAACAAAAATCCGGTTCAATTATTAATATGAGCTCTGTTGTAGGTGTTGGAGGAAATGCCGGACAATCGAATTACGCTGCTTCAAAAGCCGGAATCATAGGTTTTACCAAATCCGTTGCACAGGAACTTGGATCAAGAAATATTCGTTGCAATGCCATTGCCCCTGGTTTTATTATCACCGAGATGACAGGAAAACTGCCTGAAGACGTGAAAGAAAGCTGGATTAAAAACATTCCTTTACGTCGCGGCGGAACACCGGAAGATGTGGCCAACACTTCATTGTTTCTCGCTTCTGATCTTTCCTCCTACGTGAGCGGGCAGGTTATCAACGTTTGCGGCGCTATGAAAACCTGATAAATCAACATTAAAGAAACGAAAATGTACAACACGGTTTTTTATATCATCCTTGGGATCATCGTTTTTGATTTTCTGCTTGAACGGTTTTTGAATTATCTCAATTCGAAAAAAATGTCGAGCCAGTTGCCCGATGAAGTAAGTGATGTTTACAATGCTGCTGAATATAAAAAATCCCAGGATTACAAAAAAGCCAATGATAAATTTGGAAAAAGAATAAGTATCTTCAATTTTATTATCATTTTACTGATGCTTTTTTTTGGAGGCTTTGCATATGTTGATGGTATAGCCAGAAGTTTTACTGACAATCCTGTTGTTGTTGCACTTATTTTCTTTGGAATTCTGATGTTTTCTTCCGACCTGATCAATACACCCTTTGCCATTTACGATACATTTGTAATAGAGGAACGTTTCGGATTCAATAAAACAACGCCTAAGACCTTTATAAACGATAAAATAAAAGGATGGCTACTTGGAGGAATTATTGGTGGAGGTCTGCTTGCACTCATTATCTGGTTTTACCAGGTAACCGGTGAATATTTCTGGATCTACGCCTGGATACTCATTAGTGTATTTATGATTTTCATGTCAATGTTCTACTCCACACTTATTGTCCCACTGTTTAATAAGCAGGAACCACTGGAAGAAGGCGACCTTCGAAATGCAATCGAAGAATTCTCGGATAAGGCCAATTTTAAACTGAAAAACATTTTTGTAATTGACGGGTCCAAACGGTCATCAAAAGCCAACGCCTATTTTAGCGGACTTGGTTCCAAAAAACGCATTGTGCTGTTCGATACCCTGGTAAAGGATTTGAATAACCAGGAAATAGTTGCAGTTCTGGCTCATGAAATCGGCCACTATAAAAAGAAGCATACTTTAACATCCATTGTATTGTCAATTATCCAAACAGGATTTACGTTGTACATTCTTTCCTTATTTGTTGACAGCCCGGAGTTATCAGAGGCGCTTGGTGCAGAACAACCCGGTTTTCACCTGGGATTAATTGCTTTTGGTATACTTTACAGCCCTATTTCTTTAATTATAGGTTTGCTGATGAATATCTTCTCAAGGAAAAATGAGTACCAGGCAGACAGATTTGCAAAGAAACACCAAAGTGCTGAAGACCTTATTCAGGCTTTGAAAAAACTTTCAAAAAACAACCTGAGTAACCTAACCCCTCACCCGGCATATGTGTTTTTTCATTATTCGCACCCGCCTTTGTTGAAGCGGATAAGGGCATTGAAAAAATAAAACTATATTTGAAGATTCTTTTCTCATTAAGCCACCTTAGCTCAGTTGGTAGAGCAGCTCACTCGTAATGAGCAGGTCGCGGGTTCAAGTCCCGTGGGTGGCTCTTTTGACTTGT
>CAZAMT010000311.1:1770-4845 GCA_964486145.1 uncultured Bacteroidales bacterium | reverse complement strand
AACCCTGAATCTCGGTAATTTAAGAAAAGGCAGGAGCAAAATAATTCAATCCTAAATTGTATATTTGACTGCTTAAGCATAGACATAAATGAGTCCGGTCTAAAAAGCCACCTTACCCCTAAATCCCCTAAAGGGGACTTCTTCAAACTGCTGATTTTTAGCTGTTCCCCTTTAGGGGTTAGGGGTGAAAACAACAAAAATCAGCAGTTTGAAGGCTTTTTAGACCAAACCCATAAATAATTAAGAAATAATTAGGAATTAATAAGGCTAAACATCGTCAACATGAAAAAACTCGCTTTCATCACATTAGCAATTCTTTTAGGATTATATTTTAATATGCCCGCTCAATCAGTTACAGATCCGTACAAGGTTCGCATGGATCGCACTGAATGGTTCAGGGATGCAAGGTTTGGTATGTTCATTCATTGGGGGCTTTACGCCATACCTGCACGTGGTGAATGGGTAAGGAATAAGGAACAACTTACCCTTAAAGATTATCAAACGTATTTTGAGGAATTTAATCCCGTCAAATATAACCCCGAATCATGGGCAAAACTGGCTAAGAATGCAGGGATGAAGTACGTTGTAATTACAGCCAAGCATCATGATGGATTTTGCCTGTTCGACAGTAAGTTAACCGATTACAAGGTTACGAACACACCTTATGGAAAAGACTTATTGACTGATTTTGTTGAAGCATTCAGGAAGGAGGGTTTACGCGTTGGTTTCTACTATTCGTTGATTGACTGGCATCATCCGGATTATCCAAATGTCGGAAATCATCCGATGGCTGAAAATCCGGAATGGGATAAAAAGAAGTATGATTTTGATAATTATCTGGAGTACATGCATGGTCAGGTGAAAGAACTTCTTACCAATTATGGTAAGATTGATATCATGTGGTTTGATTATTCATTTGGGGAATATTCAGGAGAAAAATGGAAGGCAACGAAGCTTGTAAAAATGGTAAGAGAGTTACAACCAGATATTCTGATTGACAACCGTCTGGGTGGAAATATGGAAAGCACGGAACCCGAACTTTTTGCAGGCGATTTTGAGGGTCCTGAGCAAGTGGTGCCTTCACGTGGTGTTTTTAGCGACGATGGAAAACCATTGCCCTGGGAACTCTGCGTAACACTCAACAATAATTGGGGTTACAGTGCCAACGATGATGAATTTAAATCTCCAATGCATGTTATCAGGACGCTGGTGAACTGTGTAAGTAAAGGAGGAAATATGTTATTGAACGTTGGTCCGAATGCCTATGGAGAAATCCCGGATGAATCAAAAGAAATATTAATGCAGGTAGGTCATTGGATGGAGAAAAACGGGGAAAGCATTTACAATTGTGGGAGGGCAGACTTTCCTAAGCCTCAGTGGGGAAGATATACCCAGGATGGAAACAAACTCTATGCCCATGTATTTGAACAACCCATTGGGCAGCTCAGCCTGGAAGGCCTGAAAGGTAAAATAAAAAAAGCAAGACTTTTGCGCGATGGAACAGAAGTTTTTATTGATGGTTTTTGGCTCGGAGAGCGTTCCTTTGTAGCAGATGATGAGGTTTTTCTGAATTTTGGAAAACCAATACAGCATACCTATTTATTGCCGGATTTGAAGAACACCGTTATTGAATTGGTCTTAGAGGAATAGTGGAATAGCAAAACTGCAATGTAATAAAATGGGAAATTTCAAAGAAACGATTTTCACAATAGAGTTACTCCTTCAGAATTTTGAAATGCAGAAAGTTTGTATATGTATTTTCTACTGTTATCCATCTGATAATAAAAGGATTTAAAGATTTGGCGGACATTTTTCCTTCGAATTTTGTTTGCAACAATACTTTTTACTTATTAATTTTCCGTTCTTTTAAAAAAAGTAACATCAAGCGATGGCAAAAACAAATCATTCAGGCAAAAAAAAACAGAAACAACAACCAAAATATTCAAAAAAGCAAAAAATTGAGAAAGCGCAGATACCCGAGCACTGGTCCTTTCCAAAATTAGATAAATTTTTCAGTAAAAATTTAAACATTGTTTTTTTCATCTCCCTGGCACTCACAATTATCCTGGGAGTTTATTTATTTGACCTGAAAATAAGTGAGGGTGGGGATGATTCAGATTATATTGTTGCTGCAAAACACTTTTTGACAGGCAAAAGTTTCCCTACATGGCATGGCTCCTTGTATCCTATTTTTATTAGTCTGTTGGTTGCTATTTCAGGGGTAAATCTGTTTGTACTGAAAATGTTCTCATTTGTGAGTATTATCGGCCACCTGATATTTTTTTATTATGCTTTTCGGAAGGTAATTTCACCAACTTTTCTTGGATTTATATTGTTGATACTGGCAGTGAATTCGCATTTGCTTTATTATGCCAGTCAAACATACTCCGAGGCCTTTTACATGATGCTGCAAATGGTTGCGGTGTTTTTTATGTTCAAATTATTAGATACCAATGTACCTGATAAAATTAAAGATCAGATGCAGCATTGGAAATCATGGCTTGTACTGGGATTGTTCTCATTTTTTATATTTCAGACCAGAAATATCGGAGTTTCCATGCTAATGGCCATTATACTGTTTTTTCTGATCGAAAAGAAATATATACATGCTGTGTTTTCGTTTGCAGGCTTTCTAATTTTTGCAATTCCGTTTAAATTGTATAAAAACATAGTATGGAACTTAAACCAGGCAAATTTAAAAGGACAATTGGAGCTGATGTTTTATAAAAATCCTTATAATCAAGCACTTGGTAAAGAGGATTTTGCAGGTATGATTACCCGGGTAATTGAAAACTCGAAAATTTACCTGTCCAGGCAATTAATGATTATTTTGGGATTCAGGCCCGAAGGTTCCAAAGAAACAAATTTATTCCTGGCCATCGTCATTCTTTTACTGTTGGTAGTTACATTGATACTTGTTTATAAACGAAACAAAAAAATATTTTTTATTTTAATTTATGCCCTTATCGGAATAGGCGCAACATTTGTTAGTTTACATGCATTATGGGGGCAACCCAGGGTTATTTTAATTTATGTACCTTTTATGCTGGTATCCTTTGCATGGCTTGGCCAGTA
>CAZAMT010000311.1:0-1670 GCA_964486145.1 uncultured Bacteroidales bacterium | reverse complement strand
TTATTTTAATTTATGTACCTTTTATGCTGGTATCCTTTGCATGGCTTGGCCAGTACATGTCAAAGAAAAAATCATACAGGTATGTTAAGTTAATTTTACTTGCCTTATTTGGTTTTATCTTTTTAAAAACATTATCAGTTACTGCCGGTAAAATTGAAGATCATAAAAAAGAGTTGGAGGAAAATTTCAAGGGCAATAAATATTATGGTTTTACACCCGATTGGATCCATTTTCTTGCTATGAGTGAGTGGGCGGGCAAAACGCTGCCGGATTCAGCGAAAATTGCATCACGAAAGCCTTCAATGTCATTTATTTATAGTAATGGAAGAGAATTTTTTGGTATTTACAAATTTATGACACTGGATCTTGAGGAGACGTTGCAGGAATATAACCAGATGTATGATCAGTTAACCATTGTTAATTTAAATGATTTTGTGAAAAATAAAATACCCATGAATCTGCAATTTGCATATCATCAACAAAGCCTTGCTTACGCATATGATAATAACGATATTTATGGTGTTTTTCATTTACAAAGAGGCAGAAATGAATTGACACAGATATTGAACAATCATAACATTCAGTATTGGAATGATGCCGATTCATTACTAACATTTGCACAAAATCGCGACTTTTCGGCAGCATCACCGGATACGCTGCTTTATAATTTAAAAGAACATAGCGTTGACTACATTATTCGCGCCAATTTACGTGTAAACCCCAGGAAAAAGACTGCTCGGACCATCAATACGGTGGCAAGGTATATTTATTTCATCGAAATGAAATATCCCGGTATTTTCGAGCAGGTTAACCAAGTAGGTGAAGACGATAACGAACCGGCGCATCTATTTAAAATTAATTATGAAAAATTCAATATAAAGTGATTGTTCGTGAAAAATATACAGCTACTGTGGTTGGTGCCGGGAATGTTGCATTTAGCCTGATTCCTGCTTTGCAAAAAAAAGATATCATAGTGGAGAATGTGGTCAGCCGCGATGAAATCAAGGTGAAAAAAATGGCATCTCGTTATGAAACAGGATTTAAAATTCTGGACAATGGCCTGAAACTCGATTCTCAAATGATCTTTCTGACTGTTTCTGACGATTATATTGAAGATGTTGCAGCAAAACTTAATGTTGCAGATTCACAAATTTTAATTCATACATCGGGAAGTACGGATTTAACGATATTAAAACAACACGCTAAACACTCCGGTGTTTTATATCCATTACAAACGTTTACCAATCAGAGGTTAATTGATATCTCCCGTGTTCCAACATGTGTGGAGGCAAGCGATCTGCAAACCCTTAATATTCTTCAGGATGTTGCGGCGTTGCTCTCATCTAAATTCATGATAATGTCGTCAAAACAGCGCAAACAGTTGCATTTGGCGGCAGTTTTTGTATCAAATTTTACCAACCACATGTATGACATTGCACATTGGTTGCTGGAAAAAGAAAAAATTGATTTTTCTCTCATGTATCCGATAATTGAAGAAACCACAGAGAAAATAAAACACATGAACCCCGGGGAAGCTCAGACAGGACCAGCCTTGCGGGGTAATAAAAAAATAATGGAAGTGCATAAAAACATGTTGAAATCTGATCATGAGCTATTTGATTTATATGAAGCATTATCAAAAAGTATCAGGAACTTTCGGTAAATTTAAA
>CAZAMT010000310.1:0-4851 GCA_964486145.1 uncultured Bacteroidales bacterium | reverse complement strand
AAGAGCTTTTAAGCATCCTTCCGCCTTTGGCGGGACAGGTTGTGTGTTTTGTTCTAACCCGAATAATTCAAGAATTATTCCTTTCTCCGACATCAATTTCGCTGTTTCATGTGTTGTTAAGATTCATTTCATGATTCTCTTTTCAATACATACCAAATGGTTTGATGCTCGCCGGTATTTAGATGCACACTGTTTTTTGTTGAAGGAATCTCCATACCGGTAGGCAAACCATCCTGATCCAATACTTCAACTTTAAAGTTTTGATCATCCGCAAATTCAAGATTCAGATCAACGGGCTCAAGCAACAACGGGCTTGTTCCCTTTGAGAGCAATTTGTCGCCGGTATCGTTGTATTTCATCCCGGTATTTTTTCCCCTGGATATCATTGTAATCAAAAGGCTATCCGCTTCGTTTATTGTTTTTTCCTGCTCAAGGCTGGTAATCAAAATAATCGCGAAGCGATTGTCTGATGATATAACCCAGTTGTTTAATGTAATTTTTTCATTTGGAATAAATCCGATAACGCCTTTTGTTCCTTCAGTGTTGATCGTAAAATAATCGTTTGTACCGTAATTCCAGGTGAGTTCGTTGGTAACGGAAGTTAATATTTTATTTATTGAATCCCAGTTTGCTGAAAGATCGGGGATCACAGTTTCTTGAGGCTTTTCGGTGAACCTGACCGGAATTTTTCCGATCGCGAGTGTTTGAGGCGGTACCGAACCTGTAAATCGTTTGTCATCATAGCCCTGGTCTACCTTTTCTTCGAATCCCAGTTTGCCCTCGGCCATTGATGGAACATGCACATTTCGTGTGGCAATGTTTTCACTTTCCTTCAAGTCACCGCGGTATATCATCCGTGCAAGGGCAGGGTAGAGGCCCATGTGTAACGGACTGGTTGCATTATATACACCATGGCTTTCAGATTCGAGAAATTTGGAATAGCGGGGAATGTCGGTAGCAAACGAAAAGGATGCATCCCATCCCTGCAGGCCCATTCCATAAACGGCAATAATTGAAGCCGCTTCTGCTGTCCACTGATTGGGTACCAGACTCATCCATTCCGAAAAAGCAAACGGTCGGTCGGCAACCTGTTGCATTCCGGTTCCCAACAGTCCCGAACCCGGATTGGCAATCATTGGCTGGTTTTTAACAGAACCTGTATCCAGTCTGTGTCCGCCAGCGCCTCCTCCAAAATAATTGTGTCTGTCAATCATACCTACCGAATAATCTGCGTGCAGATTGTAAAAGTGAGATATACCCGATCCGGCCTGCCAGCACGAACCAACCAGTGCACCTTTATAACCGGTTTCACGGATCGCTTTTTCAAATTTTCTATAAAACTCCATTTGCTTTTCATAGAGGAAACGCATTTTGTCAAGAATATGCTGTGCCATGGGACGGTTTTCCTCTAACGCGTTTTCATATTCCGAGCTAAACAACCCATGACTTGGTTGTGGATAGATATTCTTCTTCTCCAGAGATTCACCTTCCGGAATGTTATCTTTTCCCCATGCATTCTCAAGATTTTGTTGTGTTTTGTATTTATCTATTAACCATTCAGAGAATTGCCGGTTCAATAAGGCCTTGTAGGTTGGGGCTTGCTGTAACGATCGTTCTATAGCGCTCCAGAAGATGTTGTCCTCGTTCTGAAATTCAATGAATGCAAGCGCAGGATCATCCGCGTAGCGTAAACCTGAGTGCGGGTTTACATGATTCAGCATGTCTACCGTCAATGCGATGTTTAAGTCTTGTAAATCGGGAGCAAAATTTACAAGGCTTGATGTTGTTCCATTCAAATGCGACCAGGGATACGAAAGGTTTTTTATCTCATTGTAGGCAATCATTTTACTACTGTCACCAGGTAAAACCTTATGACCATAAATATGAGACCATCCGTAATAAATTCCCTTTTCGCGCAACCGATGTTGAAAGTAATCGAAATTTTCAAATTTTTGAGGTGAAAACCGTGTGGAATGGTTTCCGTCGTAAGCATACCAGGTAAATTTATGGAAACGGACCGCATTGACACCGTATTTGGCAATAAAATTCACGAAGCTGTCGGCTTTGGCTGCCTTAACATAAGGTAAGCTGCTACAAATGTTTGTACCCCAAAACTTAACAGGTGTACCATTTTCAAACACCAGATTTTCATCCTGTATTTGCACAAAACCGTGTTTTCCGGCGGGTGCATCCAGCCACCCCTCCATTCCTATAACTCCCTGATCAACGGTGTTTTTTGGAGTGAAAGGAAACCATTCTGATTCATTAACCGGGGTTTTGGTGCTGCACGAAAAGAATAAAAGGACCAGAACAGACAGGACATGTGTGATGAGGTAATTGCTTTTCTCCATTATTATTCACTTAAATTGAGTATTTTAGTCTTGCAAAATTACGAAATCAATGGTTACATGAATTATTTTATTGATACAAAAAATTAACAAGATATAACCAGTTCATATACAAATACATAACAAATAAGTATGAAACAAATAGGACATAATAAGAAACCTTAAGGAAAGTTTGGTTATTTGATATCGATAATAAATCTTCGATAACTTTTGAGGCTGAGTATACCCAAATCCTGGATTTTAAGAATAAGGTATACGTTTGATTTTTTGGTGTCCTCTGTAAACCTGGTGTTCGTTTTTTTACAGGATTGTTCAACCGGTTTTCGAAACTTAGTTTGGCATCTTCTACTTAACGCAACAGTTATAGCATTTATGAAGTCAATATACATAATAGTAACACTTTCTGTTTTGATAAGTCCTAAATGGGGTGTATGTCAAACGCACTCCAATGACGCATTACAATCTGAAACATTCTTACATCCGGCAGATGGTTTTACAGCATTTACTTTAAAGAAAAACGAATTTGTTTATAACCAATCACCATTTACGTTGCCAATGCCAAGTTGGGCTTGGTGGGGAATTACGGATAAAATCACCGCGGAGATAGATCTGCTTCCATTGCTGGGTGGGTTTTTTCAAGAACCACACTTACCTGTGCCAAGTTTTAATTTTAGATTCAAATTGAATGAACAGAAGGAATTTGTGCCAACAATAGCTTTTGAAACCATGTATCAGTATTTATGGAGAACACAAAATCAGTCAGATGAGGACAACTTAAGAATTGAACGGCAAGGCGGAAATAGCTGGTATAACAGATTTAATTTTAGTTGGAAATCGAAAGATAACTTTTATATTCATTTTTCAACCGGTTTTGCTTATACTGAAAATTTATTAATTGAAAACAAGGATACTGTAAATTACAAAGGAAAATTCTTTGACAGAACGATAAACCCCGACATTTCAATCAGTTTAGATTGGCGACCAAAGGCGTGGTTAACATGCCATTTTACAACATCTTATGGAACGACCTTTGTATATCTTGATAACATTCCTCGTAAATACCAGGTATCTTATGGATTTAGAATAGCTCCTTTTTATCAAAATCGATTTGGAATAGTAAGGACTTTGCGAGCAGAACTAATAGGATTCTATATGAGTATGCCTGATGCACAAGAAAAAATTCAATCAGTAATACCAATATTTCCTTATTTATACTGGCAATGGACATTTTAGCACAAGAAGAAAAACACTTTGTAACAGCCCTGATTAATAGATATCCGGCATGAGGCCATGATCGTTTACCTCTTTTGCTTTCATGAGTTTCACATAATCTGGTTTTTTACTCCCCCACGTAGTGCCAAAAATGGCCTGCGTCGTGCAGGAGCCATCGAGGGTAAGCCCTTTCGCCATCATATGTGTATTTGACCGTCCCGGGTTTTGCTCAGTTTTGCTCCTGAACTTTAGGTTTTAATTCTCCTGACAAAAACGAAATGTTGGGTAATTGCCGGGGCATTTTTCCTTACCTGTCTCATAAATCAGGTGTATTTGACGGGTTTGATTTAGCATTACGTCGTTATATAAAAAATCAGTAATCTCTTCTCTGTTGCTTATCATTGGTTTTGAAGCCCATTCGTGGCGACCTTTACAGGCTGTGAATAAGTAAAATGGTTTGCCAAGAAATTGTAACCTGTCAGCGATGGATTTAGCTCCGTGCAAAACTAAATAGCCGGGTTTTTCCATAGGGCAATAATGGTGTGCAGCCGTGGCATAGGGAACAAGATTATCGCAAGTACCATGAAAGCATTGAACCGGAATGGCGGTTTTTTCAGTAATCAGGTTCAGGTCTGTAATGGCTCCCGCCATGCTGATAACCCCGGCATACCTGAAATCTGTTGATAATATACTCCCTGTGCTGTCTTGTCTGGTTTGTTGCCAGAATGCTGCATGAAGAACGGCTTCCGCACCGGCAGAACTACCCGCAATAACAATTTTGTTGGTATCAATATTCCATTTCAAACGATGATGAATTAAAAAATCAACGGCTCTTGAAATATCTCTACCCGAGGAAAGAAACGTACTTATTTTGTTTGAAGCCGGTTGTTCACATCCGAAAGATTTACCCTTCATTATTAGTGTGTAGCTCATCGTGACCGCAATATATCCCTTCTTAGCCATTGCTGTGCAAAATTCTATGTTTCTTTCCGAATCCCTGTGACCACCAGAAAATCCGCCTCCATGCACATACAACAACACGGGTTTATTTGAGGTAGTATCTTCTGAAGCATAAAAAATGTCTAAACCCAATTGTTCATCGGGTTTAGAAAAATAAACACGGGTTTCATGCACGATATCATTAAATACTGCGTCCTGATAAATGGTTTGTCCGGAAAGAGCATTTATTGCAAAACTGCATACCACAATAAATCCAATGGATTTCATGGTTAAAATCATAACAAATTAGAATTTAGCCTTTTTAATTCATAAATTAATATTATAACTTATG
>CAZAMT010000309.1:0-4886 GCA_964486145.1 uncultured Bacteroidales bacterium | reverse complement strand
ATTTCACCACGCTTTCTTTTTGTAAAATCATCACCCGTTCCTTATTGCTTTCAATGGCCTTGAAACCAAATTTTGCTGCAATGAAATCAAACGTCTGATTATGATAAAACGATACGTGTGTGAAATCTTTTGGATAATACCAGGTTTTAAAAGCTTCTGCCGATTTCCATGTTTCGGTCATTACAATCAGGATTCCTTCGGGTTTTAACAGGTTTTTAATGCGTTGAATTTCTTTTTCCGGGAAAAAAAAATGTTCGAAACATTCGGTGGCAAAAACAAAATCGTATGCATCACCTGGCATTTCGGGAAAAAAAAACGGGTCGTAATTGTCGCATGAAAATCCTTTCTTCTCCAAAAGAACGCTCAAAGTTGGTTCTGGTCCGCAACCAAAATCAAGCCCCTGCATTTTATTGGTCAGCAATGGCAGAGCCGGTTCTATGGCCTGGTTCAGAAAGTTTACATAACCTTTATATTGGATACCGTTGTTATGCGTGAGGTATCGTTTTCTCTCACTTTCTTTTGATGGCAGGAAACGGCTTTCAGTAAATATTAAACTGCACTTTTTGCACTCCCTGTACATCCGTGAATCGGGGCCTTCAACAACTACAAACGATTCTTTGTTAAAACACAACGGACACATTACCATGCTGTTTTTTTTAAGATGTTAATTTAAAAACGGAGTTTTATTACCTGAATAAGTCAGATATAAACCGTGCATAGCCCTGGTACAGGCCACGTAAAGCATTTGCCGGTCGGGTTCGGTATGGTAATTTTTTGCTGTAACATTGGGCACGATCACATGGTCGAACTCCAGGCCTTTGGCCAGATGAGCAGTGGTAATTACAATTCCGCTGCCAAATGCCACACTCAGGGCATTCAGTAACCCAATATCGTATTTGTCTTTTAAAGCCCCGTACAGTTTGTCGGCCTGTGGCTGTGTTTTACAAATGATGCCCAACGAGTTAAACTTGCTGCTCAAAAACCGGTCAATTAAATGTTGAATATGGTTTAATTCATCAGCTTCGGTTTTACATGCAAGTACTTCGGGTTCCTCGCCATACCGTTCTATGGCTTCAACATCCAGATTTGACCTGATTTTTTTCGTGAATTGGGTAATCTCGTATGTTGAGCGGTAACTTTTCAACATGGTCATGCTGGTAGCATCCGGGAATACGGATTCAATGGTTTCGAGCCCTGACGAACTGAACGGGTTCACCGATTGATTTATATCGCCCAATATGGTTTTTTTGCAGGGAAACAACGAACTTAAAACCCTGTACTGGACCACTGAATAATCCTGCATTTCATCAATGACCAGATGTTTCACTTCGGAGTACGGTTTTAAGCCTTCCAGTTTCATTTTCAGATAAAGGAAAGGGTACACATCGCTGTACTCATATACCGAACCTTTTTTTAGCTTCAGTAATTCCGGTCTTTCCATCCAGGTATAGAAACCTTTATAGAGCATTCGCAGGTTGGTTGACGGAAACATTTTACGAATGGTGGTGTGTAGTTGTGTCCGCTCTTTACCCATTACTTCATAGCGATAGTGTATAAACACATTGTTCACTATATCGCGCACCACCTCGTTGAAGCGTGCAAGCAGGGGCTTTCGGCTGTGTTTTTGAAATGATTCTTTAATGAACCACGCCGGAACAGGCTTCCTACCCACCACAATGTCAACCGGTTTAAACCCATGATTTTCCAGATACAACAGATATTCGTCGATTTTTTTCAGCAAATCAGCGGAAGATTTGAAGGTGATACGCTCAATCAGTTTTTCATCTTTCTTAGCTAAAAGCTCCGATACCTGTTCAAAGAACGACTGAAAATTCACCTGGTAGTCGAACAGTTCGTTGGCTATCTCCTCCATGCTGGTTTCTTCAACGGTTTCTTCACCAAGTTCGGGTAGCACGTTTGAAATATAGCTGGCAAAAACCTTGTTGGGTGAGATAATAAGAATATCAGAAGACGAAATGGTTTCCTTAAAACGGTATAATAGAAAAGCAATGCGGTGAAGGGCAATAGAGGTTTTGCCCGAGCCGGCTACTCCCTGTAATATCAGGTGGCGGGCATCTTCGTTGCGTATTATGGCATTTTGCTCACGCTGGATGGTAGCAACAATGTTTTTCATTTTGGCCGTTGATGCCTGATTGAGCTCCTTTTGCAGTACATCATCCTGGATGGTTATGTCACTGTCGAGCATGTATTCCATTTCCCCGTCGCGGATGCGGAACTGCCGCTTCAAATCAATAGAACCATTTATTTTTACATCTTTCGTCTCATAAAAAGCATCCCCCAGTTCAAAGTCATAGAACATGCTTGAAATGGGTGCCCGCCAGTCGTAGACCAGGTTTGCGTTTGAATCTTCATCAAAGAAATTGTGAACGCCTATATAAACCGGTTCAGGATTTCCATTCCCGTTTTTACGAAAATCAATCCGTCCAAAGTAAGGCACATTTTTTAACCGTATCAACCGCTTCTTTTTTTCAACAGAATGGTCGCCAATTGCCGCTGTATTGGTAATGGATTCGCGCATGGCGTTTTTCTCAAGGTGGTCCATATCCCGTTTATGCTCATTGAGATGGTTGTTAAGATATTTTATCTCGTTAGCCTGGGCATGAATCCTTTCATTTATAAAACTTATTTCTATATCAACTTTTTTGAGTAGCGTTTTTAGATACTCCCTTTCTTCTTTTTCTGTTTTATTGAACATAAATCCAACTTTTGGGGATACCTTTCGGGTACCCTTGACAACTTAACTAATTAAATACGGGGTTGGCAGTAAAGCATTTATAATACTGACGTACTGCCGGACGCCACCCGGACCGGATAAATCATGGTGGAGTAATACCGCAATATTTCGATATCCTGATTTTCATTTCAGCTTGCAAAAGTATATAAAATTGAATTACAGACAACTCAAAATCCATAAGTATTTTTCTTTGAAAAAGTACTTATCTGAAAGAAGCTTGTTAAGCATTACTGTAACTTTTTTGGCTCTGCGGTTAAACGGCTGCTCTTTTCTTTTCTCTTCTCACTGCTAACACTAAACTCTGATTCATTGCACAACTTTGTGTTCGATGCATGACACAAAACTGAATTGAGTGTACTCTTGGGGGTACATCATCAAATACAGGATTGTAAGTATGGTTTCAGCGTCAATTGTAGCGCATATTACTCCATAGCCACCAACACCACCCTGTCCTTATTTAAAATATCACCCCGGCAAAAATACCGGCATTTACTTTCATGGCTTTTCCTCTGTTCATATTATATTTTTTCTTAATTTTTGCAGCATCCAAAATGTCAGAATTGCTTTGGGTTAGAAAGTTAAATTTTAAAGGATATACCTCGATAACAAGGTGTAAGATAAACTTTCACAACAATTGATCAAGTCTTTTTATGATTTCTACCCTTTCCGTCTATAACAAATCAGTATTTATTCTGCATCCCGTTTTAAAAGACTCCAACGCCGCCGTCATAATCAAATGACTTTGGTTTGTTTCTTCCGGGGTTGCTGTTCTGAAGGTGTGGTCTGATGTCTCTTTAAACTCCTCCATAAAAGCGCCAATCATTTGCAGAAATATATCGGAAAAGCCAGTTTCAAAAATACCTCCGGTAATACTTGGAATAAAAAAATCAGGCCCGATATCCGTACGTGTCCATCCTTGCTCTTTGCCCGTGGTTACCAGTTCGTAAAATGCTTTGGGCTCGTGCGTGGAAAATTTTACTGAACCCTTAGTGCCGTAAACTTCAATAAACCAGGAATTGGTTTCTCCCGGTGCCATTCGTTTGGTTTCATACACCAGTGAAAAATCATTGCCATTGTCCGGATCGACACACTTACAAGTCACCACTGCATTGTCCCAGGTATCACAGGGAACTTTGTTGCCTGTGATGTCATTTCGTTCAACCACGTGTTTTTGTAAATCGGCAAAAACCCATTTGGGAAACCATCCCATTCGCAGTGGAATGAAATGAATATGAAAACCCAAATCCCCCATACAACCATATTCACCATTGTATTGAACCATGCGCTTCCAGTTGATGGGTTTCTTTAAATCCATGTCACTTGAATGATGAAAACCACATTTTACTTCCATCAACTTACCAAATTTTTTTGCCCTAATCCAATCGATTACCTTTTTTGCCCCCGGGAAATAAACAAATTCAGAGCTACACCGCACAATAACTTCAGGATGTTCACGAATTACCCTCAGAATATTTTTGTTTGCTTCCAGGTTGATGCCCACAGGTTTTTCTGCCAGTAAATGTTTACCAGCTCTGATGATATCGGTATAAAACTGCTCATGCAAATGATGCGGAACAGCGCAGTAAACAGCGTCTATTTCGTCAGAAGCCAGCAATTCTCTGTAATTACTGGTTACAAGTTTGATGGACGGAAAATTTGCGATAAACCAGCTTCGATCATTTTCGTTTTGTTTGTTACAAATGCCTTTTATTTCTGGTACCGGACCGTTTGTGTATAGATGACACCAACGGGCAGCAGCACTTGCAAACTCTTTACCCATCAGTCCCAACCCGATAATTCCATACCTAATCGATTTTCTCTGTATCATGAAAAATTATTTTGAAAGGATTTTTTTAGCCTTATTCATTAACTTCGTTGAACTCCCCGAAAAAATACCGGGCAGGTTAGATTCTTCAAACTCTTCAGCAGATATCTCACCACGGGCATATCTTCGTTGCAGGATAACCAGAGAATCTACATCATTATCCCTGGAATTTTTCCTGTTAATGATCGCTGCAATGATCCAAATGACCAGTATTAGAAGAAACAATCCGGCAATGATAATCCACCAAATTGATCCGTTTGTAGTGTTTGTTTGAAGTATCATAAGGTTCGTTATTTTTGCATTTAT
>CAZAMT010000308.1:0-4890 GCA_964486145.1 uncultured Bacteroidales bacterium | reverse complement strand
TGAAATACATTACAATAGAACGGCGTTTTGCTGTATAGGAGAATATTATCCTTTCACCAAAAAATGCAGATAAAACATGACTTTTGGTTCCCATTTCGGTAACAAGACTCGCAAATCGTAAACAGTCGATTGTAAATAATTTATGAACCGAGGACAAAGGACGAGTTCAACGAAGTTAATTAAAAAGGCTAAAATTGAAAAACAATTGCTTATTTTTCCTAAAAATATATCAAAATTCGCGTTTATGAATTAAACAGGTTAAATCTAATAATATCAATTTAAATAAATTATTTGTTGCCAATGAAAATTCTGCATACCTCCGACTGGCATCTTGGAAAAAGGCTGGAACATTTCTCACGGTTAGATGAACAACAACAGGTCCTTGAAGAAATATGTTCTATTGCAGATAAGGAAGGGGCCGATGCCGTTGTTATTGCTGGCGATCTTTTTGACACCTACAATCCGCCAACGGAAGCTGTTGATTTATTTTACAAAACAGTTAAAAAATTATCAAATAACGGCACCAGGCCCGTCATAGCCATTGCCGGCAACCATGATTCTCCGGATCGCATTGAATCCCCGGATCCACTTGCGAGGGAATGTGGAATAGTATTTATAGGATATCCTGATTCGGTTGTCCCTGAATTTGCGCTTGACACAGGACTTAAAATAAGAACGGGCGAACCTGGTTTTGTGGAAGTACAGCTACCTGGAACAAAAACACCATTGAGGGTTATTCACACATCCTATGCCAATGAATTCAGGTTAAAACAATACCTGGGAAATGAGGATAAAGAAGAGCAAATGCGTGATCTCCTTGGCAACTCATGGCGAATGTTGGCAGAAAAACACTGCAATAACAAAGGTGTTAATATCCTTTTAAGCCACCTTTATTTTGTAAGGGAAGGTTCAGAAAAATTTGAAGAACCTGAAGAAGAGAAATCAATTCTACATGTAGGTGGAGCGCAGGCCATATATTCTTCGAAAGTTCCCCAACAGGTGCAATATGTTGCACTGGGTCATTTGCACAGAAAACAGCAGGTGGATAACAATCCCTGTCCGATCATGTATGCAGGAAGCCCATTATCGTATTCATTTGCCGAAGCAAACCAGCAAAAGTATGTTTTATTGGTCGATGTAGGTCCGGGAGAAAAACCAATCATTAAGGAAATCCCGATAGCAAAGGGCAAAAATCTGCTTCGATACAAGGCAGATTCTGTGGAAGATGCTGTGCAATGGCTGACAGAAAACCCAAACTGCCTGGTGGAACTAACCATTGTTTCTGACACGTACCTGACTGCAAATGACCGGAAAATGCTGCAAAAAGTACATGATGGAATTGTAACCGTTATTCCTGAAATTAAAAATACAGAAATGCTGACAACCAAAAGGTCAACCGTTGATCTCACGAAAAATATCAATGATCTGTTCAGGGATTATTTCTTTAAAGCCAAAGGCCAGGAACCCAATGAGCGCATCATGCAATTGTTTAACGAAGTTAAATCAGGGGAGGAACAATCATGATACCAAAACAACTGACCATACAGGGACTGTATTCGTACCAGCAAAAACAAACCATTGATTTTAATACACTGACCGATGCCAGGCTCTTTGGAATCTTTGGACAGGTGGGTAGCGGTAAATCTACAATCCTGGAAGCCATTACGTTTGCTATTTATGGAAAGACGGATCGATTAAACCTAACTGGTGATAATCGGAATTATAACATGATGAATCTGAAATCGGATACATTCATGATTGAGTTCATTTTTTCTGCCGGGGATAGCCAAAACCTCTACATGGCAACAGCCAAAAGCCGGCGTAACAGGAAAAACTTTGAAGATGTAAGGAAAATAGAAAGAGGCGCGTACAAGAACGCAGATGATAAATGGGAGCCAATCCCGGAAAATGAACTGGAAAAGGTTATCGGGTTGAGCTATGAAAATTTCAAAAGAACCATTATTATCCCGCAAGGCAGGTTCCAGGAATTCCTTCAATTAGGTAATACAGATCGCAGCAGGATGATGAAGGAACTTTTTAACCTGAAAAAGTTTGATCTGTACTACCAGGTAGCATCCCTTGAAACAGACAATAACAACAGGAAACAGCATATCGAAGGACAGTTAAAGCAACTGGGAGACATACAGCCGGAACGACTGGAGAGTTTAAAAAAAGAGGCGGAAGAAAAAAAGGCGGAAGGAAAAAAACTGGAAATTCAACTTGTCCAGAAAAGAAAGCAAGAAACCGAATTACAACAGTTAAAAACACTCACCGAAAAGAAACAGGAACTGGAAAAGCAACTGCAAAACCTTATTGCACAAAAAGAAACCATTCATCAACAAGAACAACAACTCAAAGACTACCAGTATTGCCAGGTACATTTAAAGGGGCTGTTAGAATCGGAAAACGAATTAATTAGGCGTAAAGTGAACCTTGAAAATTCCATTCGGGAAAACCAGCAGGAATTAAAATCACTGGAGGATAAAATAAATGACAGTCAACGTTTGTTGGAAGGGATGAAACCGGAAATGGATAAGAAAGATGTTTACCTTCACCAGGCCGATGATTTTCAAAAAATGGCAGAGGTCAATGATCTGACATCGCAAATAAAAAAACTGCACGAACGAATTTCGCAAGGAGAGGAAAAAACGAAAGAAAACGCTGCAACTCTCGAAAAGTTGGTTAGGGAACAGAAAAACAATGAAAAAAAGCTCACAGACTTAAAGCAAAAACTACCTGATTTCAATGTTCTCACGGAAGTAGGGCAATGGCATAGCACAAAACAAAACCTGAATTTAACGCTTGATAGCATAAAAACAGAATTGGTAAACCAAAAGAAAAAGAAGGAAGCATTGCTCAAGGATGTATCCAAATTATTCACACAACCACCTTTTCATGGAGCGCCTGATTTAAATTCGCCGGAAGAAGGTATGGAATGGTTAAATCAAAAGACATTGGAAGCCAAAGACCAATTATCTGGCATGGAAGCTTCCTTATCGGATTTGAGGGTACAGGCCAAATTGCATGAATTTACCAGTGAACTGAAAGAGGGAAAACCCTGTCCACTTTGTGGTTCGCTCGAACATCCATCCATCCTTGACAGTGAAAATGTTACTGAAAAGATTAACCAAATCGAAGTAAGGCAGAAACAAATTCAAGATGAAATAAAAAACTATGGTGAGTTTGATATTAAACTTCGGTCCTTTAGAGACAAATTGGAAATAGCCGGTGAAGCTATGGCTAAAACAGAAGAAAAACGAAACGAATTGCAAAACAGCATTGAAAACCATCAATCCCGGTTTGTTTGGGATAAATATGAAACGAAAGCGCAAGTAGACACTGCATTTGCGCTAAATAAACAAATCCAACAGGAAATTGAAGTGACAGAAAACCTGCGCGCGAAAATCCAACATGACCTGGAAACTGCTCAAAAAAATAAAGAAAAGTACGCTTCATTACTTGATGACATTAAAGGCAAGAAAATAAGTAGGGAAAGTGAGAAAAATACCCTGGTGAAACAAATAAAAACGCTTCAAACAGGTGATTATATGGACTCATCAGCAGATGAACTGAATGAAAAATCGAAAGAATTACACAAAAAAATAACAGTTCTAATCAACAGGCATGAACAGCTTACAAAAAACATCTCTGAATTACAACAAGAATACGGAAAACTGAACGGAAAGATAGAGGTGAGCCAGCAAACCCTGCAAGAAGAAGTCCAAAATCATAAAAAGCTCCTTCATGATATCGAGTCGCAACTCCTTGCTTCTCCATGGCAGCATATGGATGAGGTAAAAAAAATCCTCAAACTCCAGATGAATACGGAAGAAGTTCAGCGCAAAATAAACGATTATCACCAGGAAGTAAGCAATGTGGAAGCGAAACGTAATGAAGTTATATCAGAAATTGATGACAGAACATACGATGCAAACCTGTATGAAGTATTGAAAAGGGAACTTGAAGAACTTTCGGAAAATTTAACAATAATTAATCAGGAAGCAGGTAGGATTGCCAATGAAATAAGCCGGTTGGCATCAAACCTTGAAACAATTGCCAAACTAACAAAAGAACATGAAGAAATATTGCTCAGGGAAGAAGACTTAAAAACGTTAAAATCACTTTTCAAAGCCAATGGATTTGTTGATTTCGTGAGTTCTGTTTACCTGCAAAATCTTTGTAATGCAGCCAATGAACGCTTCCAGAAAATGACCCGGCAACGGTTAAGCCTGGAATTAACTGATGATAATAATTTCCAGGTGCGGGATTTTATGAATGGTGGCAACGTAAGAAATATTAAAACCCTTTCAGGCGGGCAGACATTCCAGGCCTCACTGGCCCTTGCACTTGCCCTGGCCGATAACATACAGAAAATGAGCGGCTCTGATGAAAATTTCTTCTTCCTTGACGAAGGATTTGGCAGTCTTGACAAAGATTCACTTGACATTGTGTTTGAAACGTTGAAGTCATTACGCCAGGAAAACCGGATTGTAGGTGTGATTTCACATGTGGACGAGATGCAGCAGGAAATATCAACATACCTGAAAATTGAGAATGATGATGAAAAAGGCAGCATGGTTCATGAAAGCTGGAAAATGTAAATTATAACAGTCAACCGTAAATAAAGAAACACCATCAAAACCTTTTTGACATGCAAATAACCGGGCCATCAAATTTATTATCCCTGTTAGTGACAGCACATCTTTTGCAGAAAATATCAATTTTTGTGCGTGATTTTTTTTCCCGTCGGTTTTACCTTGAATATTTTTTATCCAAAGGATGATACCAGGTTAAAAATGCCAACAATGCGAACTTTAAACAGAGGATGTTTTTAAACTGGACTCACTAATACCTAAGTTGAGCGGTACGAACGAAGTGAAGTAACGCTTT
>CAZAMT010000307.1:0-4910 GCA_964486145.1 uncultured Bacteroidales bacterium | reverse complement strand
GGATAAACTCAATAACTTAATTAACTTAGCAACTTAATTTTAAACACATGAAACAATTAGTTACTTCTGTTTTTTTGGGTTTGTTATGTTCAATTGTTTTTGCCCAGCCCATCTGGGAAAACCCGAATATCTTTCAAATCAACCAATCATTACCTCATGCGCCTGTTATACCCTATGAGTCAGTAATGGATGCAATAAAAAATGACCGTTCAAAATGCAGATTTTACCAATCACTGAACGGAAAATGGAAGTTTAACTGGGTATCAAAAGTATCCCAGGCTCCTGTCGACTTTTACAAAACTGATTATAATATTGATGAATGGAACGACATTACAGTGCCATCCAACTGGCAGATGGAAGGATATGGACACCCCATTTTCAGAAACGTAACTCTTGAATTTCCCGGCGATCCACCAAATGTACCCGATTATTACAATCCTGTTGGGTCATATAAACATGTATTTCAGATTGATAAAACGTGGAAAGATCGAAGGATTTTCCTTCATTTTGAAGGGGTGAAATCTGCCTTTTATGTTTGGATCAATGGTCAGGAAGTTGGCTATAACCAGGGTAGCATGGAACCGGCAGAATTTGATATTACCGAATTTGTTAAGCTTGGTGACAATCAGATCGCGGTTCAGGTACTTCGATATTCGGATGGCACGTATCTCGAAAATCAGGACATGTGGCGCCTGGCAGGAATATACCGGAATGTGTATTTGTTTGCAGCTCCCGAAGTGCACATGAGAGATTACTATGTTTACACCGATTTTGATAAGAAATATGAAGATGCAAACCTTCATGTTGAAGTGGATATATCCAATGATTCAAGATTAACCTCTCGCGGTTATTCCATTCAGGTAGATGTACAAAACAATTCAGGGAAATCCGTTTTGGATAATCCATTGACTGAAAAAATTACTGTGCTGCCTTCTGAAAATGCCAAAATCAGGTTCACTCAGAAAATCATTCAGCCATTGCAATGGTCAGCAGAAAAACCAAATTTATACACACTCACTCTTGAGCTACTCAACGAGGATAATGAAGTTATTGAAGCATACGCTCCAAAAATAGGTTTCCGTGAAACCGAAGTAATCGATGGTGCTGTATACGTAAATGGGAAACGAATCAAATTTAACGGAGTCAACAGCCACGTGCACCATCCCGAAACAGGCAAAGTGATGGATGAGGAAACCATCCGGCGTGATTTTGAATTGATGAAGCAGTTCAATATTAATCTGGTACGTACTTCTCACTACCCTCCCAACGTGGAATACCTTGACCTTGCAAATGAATACGGGATCTATGTTGTTGATGAAACCAACGATGAATGTCACGGCAATATCTACCTGTCAAAAGATACAGCATGGAAGGAAATGTTTCTGGACCGTGTTAGAAAAATGGTTTACCGTGACCGCAATCATCCATGCATAGTCTTTTGGAGCGCGGGTAATGAAGCAGGTTCAGGCGATAACATCAAAGCATTGATTGAAGAAGGAAGGCACATTGACCCTTCCAGGCCTGCCTGGATGTACGGTGGAAATACGTTTCACATTCCGTTCGAAGACATCATCGGACCAAGGTACTGGATTCCCTTTGAGCTGAAAAAACTGGCAGAACAGGATGCCGCTGACGTTGTAAGACCCTCTTTCATGGATGAGTACCTTGCAGCAACAGGAAATAGCATGGGTGGGCTTGATGAATACTGGGAGCTTATCCATCAGTATCCAAGATTAACTGGTGGAGCCATCTGGGACTGGGTTAGCCCGGGAATTACTCATCCACTGAGAATTCTACCGGATCGAAGTCCAAACAATAACAACGGTGCCATTATGGGAAGGGCAAAGCAAGTGGATGGCAAATTTGGGAAAGCACTGAAACTGTCCGGACATGATGAGTGGGTGGAATTTTATCGGGATCCGTCACTCGATATCACCGGTAATGAGTTAACGATGGACATATGGGTCAATCCCGATGAATTTATTCATACCAATTATTTTCTTTCCAAAGGAGACCACCAGTATGGGCTGCTGCAAAAAAATAAAGACTCTTTGGAGTTTTACATTTACAGCGATCAACGCGTAACTGCTGTTGCTCCTGTCCCGGAAAACTGGCTTGGTAACTGGCATCATCTTGCCGGAATCTTCGATGGAAAAACAGTGATGTTGTATATAAACGGACAACTGGCAGCTACAAACGAACACCAGGGTTATATAAAGAGTAGTCCGTTTCCGTTGACCATGGGTCGAAGTAGCGAAAAACATGACTGTGAGCACCCCGGAATGTTGAGCAATGCTGCACTCGATCATGGTAGAGTGTTTGACCGCGTGGTTGCAATCGAACAGTTACAAACCATGTCACCGGAAGCATCCACTGAAATTGCAGCACTGTTTATTGATTTTGAGAATATTACGGAAAAAGAAGATTTTTTCATGACCGGTCTTGAAGGACGCACCTACGGGTTGGTATGGCCAAACCGGGCGGTTCAGCCTGAACTCTGGCAGGTAAAAAAATCAGCCCAGCCTTTGAAAATAAAAGCATTGAACATTGAACAGGGATCGTTCAGTGTTACCAACCGGTACCATTTTACAAATCTAAGTGAGCTGGAAGCATCCTGGAACGTCAAGCAGGAAGATAATATTATCAAAGAAGGAACATTGTCGTTGAATATTGCCCCGGATTCTTCCGACATTGTTTACATTCCGTTAAATGGCATAACCATGGATGAAAACGATGATTACTGGCTTACCATCAGCGTTAAAATCCCGGAAGATCAGATGTGGGCAGCAGCGGGTCATGAGGTTGCCTGGGAACAATTTAAACTAAAATCAAAAAAACCTGCAGAGAAGGCCTCGCGGGAAACAAACGGTACCATCCGGCTCTCAGAAAATGAAACCATTGTTACAGTAACGGGTACTAATTTTAGGTATACCTTCGATAAATCTCAAGGGAAATGGACAGAACTCCAAAAGTCAGGTAACAAGTTGATAAAAAACGGACCAATGTTCAATGTCTGGAGAGCGCCCCTGGCAAACGATATCGACCAGTGGAATTCCTGGAATTTTCCCGGTAGAGCAACTACTCCCGGATTGGGACGAAGCCTGGACAATCATTGGCGTACCATGGGAATAGATGATTTAAATTATAAAATCGAACAGATTGACATTATCCAGGCAGATGAAAATCTCCTAAAAATGAATGTCATCGAAACGGCTTATACTTCCACAAATACCGGTGGCTTTAGGAATTATTATTCTTACATAATACATTCTGATGGCAGAATTGATGTTTCAATAAAATCGAATGCTCAAGGTGATATGCCACAATGGTTGCCCCGGATTGGGCTACAATGGCAGTTACCGGAACAATTCGAAGAAATCAAATGGTATGGTCGCGGACCTTATGAGAACTACCCGGATAGAAAAACCGGTGCTAAAATGGGGGTTTATACCAGTACGGTAAAAGAAGAATATGTTCCGTACCTTATTCCACAGGATCATGGAAACAAAACCGATGTTTATTGGGTGGAGTTTACAAATAGCAAAGGAAACGGACTGAGAATAGAAAGCCACAAAGCTTTTAATTTTAGTGCACATCCATACTCTACAGAACAATTGGAAAGAGCCATGTATCCATTTCAACTAAAGAATGAAGAAGTCATTTACCTGAACACCGACCCGGAGGTAACCGGCGTGGGCGATACTTCAAAATCGACATTGCTCAAGTACAGGGTTATGCCCGGAACATATAGTTTTGCTTTTACATTGGTTCCGATGTAGATTTGGTTTTAATCATTTATTCGAAATTGTGTATAAGGTGATAGCTTTTTAACCTAAAAAAGTTTATATGATTGCGCAGATGATGAAATAAATTTACCATTTAACTTTTCACTTGCTACTTTTTTTTACACAAAGCAGGGTAGCATCCACCTGAAGTGAGCAGGTCTCAGCGGCCAGGAATAATCAATCCCTGCAATCCTTGTTACAATTTTATTTTATCACCTAACAATTTCTTATTGATTTTTTGTTTAATTTATTGTTCAAATAATTAAACATTTCAGTTTTTGTAATGTTCCATTTAAAAATAATTACTATGAATTATCTTATTATAGGTGGTAACTCAGCCATTGGAAAAGAATTGATACAGAAATTACTGGAAAGTGATAATGAATGCTGGAGTGTTTCAAGAAGTCAACTTGAAATTACCAATCCCCGGTTGCATAAAATACAAAAAAATGTAATGCAAGATGACCTTTCACCGGAGGAGCTTCCCGAATCACTTAACGGCCTGGTTTATTTTCCCGGAACGATTACGTTAAAACCTTTCCGAATGTTGAAAACCGAAGATTATCTTTCAGACTTTGAAATCAATGTTCTTGGAGCTGTAAAATCGATAAAATCTGCTGTAAAACAACTAAACAATAGCCATCACGGTAGTATTGTGATGTTTTCCACAGTAGCGGTGCAAACAGGAATGCCGTTTCACGCTTCCATTGCTGCTGCTAAGGGAGCCATTGAAGGATTAACGAGGTCACTTGCAGCCGAATTTGCACCTAAAATCCGGGTTAATTGCGTTGCACCTTCCCTCACCGATACACCAATGGCATCAAAACTTTTATCCACTGATCAAAAGCGCCAGGCCTCAGAGGAAAGACACCCCTTAAAATCGGTTGGCAACCCAAAAGATATTGCAAATGCTGCATATTATCTGTTGTCCAACGACGCTCGCTGGGTTACCGGTCAGGTGTTGGGAATTGATGGTGGACTTTCAACATTGAAAATATAATCGTTCTTGTTGTTAGTAAAACTGAAAAAAATTTCCATAACAAGGAAATAAGTTAACGTATTACATGAGCCTGGTCTAAAAAGCCACCTTACCCCTAAATCCCCTAAAGGGGACTTCTTCAAACT
>CAZAMT010000306.1:0-4913 GCA_964486145.1 uncultured Bacteroidales bacterium | reverse complement strand
CAGAGATTCTGCCTGGTTGTTCCATTTTCTGATATTATTATCAGCCAAAACATAAATTTCTCCGTCAAGGGTGCCAATGAGTAGCTCATTTGACAAGTGAGACAGTATGAATCGTATTTCATTGTTATTAATAACCGGAGCATCCAAAACCGGTTGCAGCTTTTTTCCGTCAAAAACCTTAAGACCGCTTCCTCTATCAATAATGTACAGGTTATTGTTGATATAAAAGGAAAATCCAAACCTTTCTTCCGGTTTTATTACCTGAAAATATCCATCGTTATATATAAATACGTATTCATAACCTTGAAAAACAATCCCGTACCGGGTATTGAAGGTTTTCCAAATATCATCAAATTCCTTGTAATCTTCGGGAATTTCATCCATGAGTGATTCATAAATCATTTCTCCGGTCGCGTTTTCCACCAACCGGCCCAATTCATTGTATGCCCCTGCATATATGTGTCCATCGCTGCCCAAAGTCAATGACCGGACAATGGAATTATTGGAAACCGGGTAAACTTTCCATTCGATTCCGTCAAATTGCAGTATTCCACGATTGTTTGCTATATAAATCAATCCGTTTTCACCCTCAATTATTTCCCAGTTTTGCGTATCCGCATTATAAACACTTTTTGGGAAATTGGTGACGTAAGGTAAGCCAATGTTCTTTATTTGGCCCGATGTAATCTGGACATAAGAAAATAAGAACATGAATACCTGGACAAATGCGCGCCATCCAATCATTTTACATCATCTTTATATACTACATGCAGGGTTTACATGCCTAAAAATACATGTTTTTTCTGTAGGTTGCATTTTCTCATTGAATACAACGCCATTACAAAGATAAAATTATATTAAATGATCGTTCCGGTGGTTATCCGCACAAATATTTTTCCAGATTTATACTTCTTATATAAATTTTTTTTGGAATATATTGTTATGGATGCGCTTGAGCACGAGTAGGATAAAACAGATAAATTTGTTTCCTTTGCTATTGAAAATAAACACCAGAAATATGATTTACAACATTGCGGTTATACCCGGAGATGGCATTGGAAAAGAAGTCATCCCTGAAGGTCTCAAAGTGCTGGAAGCGACAGCCTCTGCGTGTGATATCCGGTTTACATTCGATGAATTTGATTGGGGGTGCGAACGATATACCTGCACCGGCCGGTTGATGCCGGAGGACGGCCTTGATAAAATAAAAAACCATGATGCCATCTATCTTGGCGCAGTGGGTTTTCCGGGAGTTCCTGATCATATTTCGTTGTGGGGGTTGTTAATTCCTATCCGCCGAAAATTTCAACAATATGTGAATGTACGGCCCGTGCAGTTATTCCCGGGAGTTCCCTGCCCGTTGAAAGACAGAAAGCCTGAAGATATCAATTTTATTGTGGTGCGTGAAAATAACGAAGGAGAGTATTCTGAAGTCGGTGGGCGATTATATCAGGGTACAGATGATGAAATGTGCGTGCAGGAAAGCATTTTTACCAGGAAAGGTGTTGACCGTGTCCTGAAGTATGCATTTGATCTTGCTGCTAAACGAAAGAAACACCTTACATCCGCTACAAAATCAAACGGTATTGTGCACACGATGCCCTTTTGGGACGAGCGGGTAGAGGCAATGGCACATCTGTATCCCGAAGTTACGGTCGATAAATATCACATTGACATCTTAACGGCAAATTTTGTGCTGCACCCGGATTGGTTTGATGTTGTAGTCGGATCAAATTTATTTGGTGACATCCTTTCTGATTTGGGTCCGGCCATTGCAGGAACCATTGGCATAGCACCTTCTTCAAACATCAACCCTGAGCGAACTTATCCTTCAATGTTTGAACCGGTGCATGGTTCTGCCCCGGATATTGCGGGAAAAGGAATCGCCAATCCAATTGCTGCCATCTGGTCGGCAGCCTTAATGCTCGAGCATTTGAATGAACAAAAGGCTTATGAAATCATCATGCAGGCCCTTGAACATGTATTGAAGGAAGGCATCGCAAACACTCCCGATATGGGTGGTAAGGCCAGCACAAAAGACTGTGGCGATGCTGTTGCGAATATGATAATGCAAGGGTAACATTGAGCATATTCCGGGTTGGCTGGAACAGCCTATGCTTTCATTGGTTTTTTGGAGTAACTTCACCCTGTGATTTATGGGAAATTCATGTATGGAATTCAATTTGTTCAATACATGGTTGAGAATGTTGGGATGGAACCACTCCATCTGCGAAAGGTGCAGTGTACCAAGGATTAATATTTCCGTTTTTTTCATATTCTTGTTGTACTGCTAAAAAGTTGTAGTTACTTACATTTTCATTATCACTAAATGGACCGTTGTCTCTTGTCCATATAGTTAAGGGATTATTAGGAGCTAAAATTTCAATATTTGGAAAATTCACATCGAATCTAATCATTTCCTTTTCAGCCAAACCGTTTCTGCTGTCATTAACAAATATTTTTATCAGGATGACTTAATAATGAATAGCGCAACCAAATGTATCAATGAAAGCCATCGATCAACATGCTTCAATTGGAGCATTTTATATGAAAACGGAAAAAACACACATCATTTATTTACTGTTGAAAGAATACCTGATATATATTGTATTTTGCCAAACTCGTATATATTCTGGAGGAATGTATCGAATGCTACATGCTCATAGCCCATTTTTTTTTTGTTATCGAAAAAACAATACCAAGGCAGAGATGTTACTTATGGAAATAAAATACTTTTTTGTCTTAAAATTAAAAACAGCAAATGATAAATGTAGCAATGTGGGGAAAGGCGTTACGAACAATCCCCAGAATTACGAAAGAGGAATGGAATGAACTTGACGTGGTTTCAAGGTGGTTAATTGCATCCAGGGCTGCGGTATTTATAATGACAGTTATTGCCGCAGGTGTTGGCGGATTGCTGGCATACTATACCGGGAATTTCAACTGGGTGAATTTTATCATGTGTGTTATCGGATTGACTTTTGCTCATGCTGCAAACAACCTCATTAACGATTATATCGATTACAAAAAGGGTATTGACCAAGGGAATTACTACCGTTCATTGTACGGGCCGCAGCCTCTGGAACACGGGTTGATGTCCAAAAAGCAATTGTTGGGATACATTATCATCACGTTCTCAATTGCACTTGCAAGTGGTATTTACCTGGTCATTCAGACGGGAACTCCAACCCTGGTATTTTTGCTTGCCGGAATATTTTTTGTTGTTTTTTACACATGGCCGCTGAAGTATATCGGATTGGGCGAGCCTTCGGTAATGCTGGTATGGGGCCCATTGATGGTTGGTGGTACGTTTTATGCCACAACCGGCAACCCTGTTAACTGGGACATTGCATTGATTGGTCTTGTCTATGCCATCGGCCCGACAACTGTGCTTTTTGGAAAACATACCGATAAAATTATTGATGATAAAAAGAAAGGTGTTCATACTTTACCGGTGATTTTGGGAGAAAGAAATGCGCGTATCACAACCATTGCACTTTGGATATTGCAATATGTATTTGTTGCTTTACTTGTGATTTACAAACAGTACGGTATAAGTTTCCTTTTGGTCTTGTTTGCCCTGCCCAAACTAATATGGGCTTCCAGGATTTTTGCCAAACCCCGTCCTGTAGAGGCTCCAGCCAGTCTTCCTCCAAATACCTGGCCATTGTATCTTTCTTCTCATGCATTTGTTTACAATCGGAGGTTTAGCATGTTGTTTCTTCTTGGGTTGATAGGCGATATTGTTTTGAAAAGCGTTGGAGTGTCCGTACTCTGACGAAAAACTTTAAAAACCTGCACAAACATGCTATAAGAGCAAATTTCAAACAGTAACAAACGTTGTTCATTCGGTTTTCATGAAAAAATTGTAATTTCCCCGGTTCATTTTACAATTTTCCCGGTATTATTGTCACATAAAGGATATACTATTATTGAACAATGATTATGAGAATTACAACATGGATGATTGGTCTTTCACTGTTGCTGTTTACAGGATGCAGACCTCAAAATCAGCAAAATCACCCGAACATCATTATCATTATGGCAGATGATATGGGATTTTCGGATATTGGTTGTTTTGGATCCGAGATTGCGACTCCGAACATTGATTTTCTTGCTGAGAATGGTGTTCGAATCACACAAATGTATACCGCAGCCCGATGTTGCCCGACAAGAGCATCGCTACTTACAGGTGTTTATCCGCATCAGGCAGGCATGGGAGACATGGTTGAGGGACGCATGAAACTCGATAACACTCTGGTACCAGCATACCAGGGATACCTGAATGATTCATTAGAAATGGGGATTCTTAAGGAAGATGCCGCCTTCTCACAGCGATATCCTGAAGTTCCGGATTGGAAAAATATGTCGCAGGGGCAGCGCGATACATTTGAACTGCGAATGGCTGTTTACGCTGCAATGATATACCGGATGGATGCCGGAATCGGGCAAATCACCGAATACCTGAGAGAAACAGGTGAACTTGATAATACATTCATTGTGTTTTTATCTGACAATGGTGCAACCAAAGCATCGATTCATCTGGCTACCAGTTTTTATGCCGACAGATCGGGATCCATTGGATCGCCAAATTCATTTGATTCACAGGGGGCAGGTTGGGCGAATGCAAATAACACACCATTACAACTATTTAAAACCTGGCCGTATGAGGGGGGGATAGCCACGCCGTTTGTCGCATTTTGGCCGGAAAAAATCCCTTCCGGGATAATTGATTCAGTGCAGGTTGCCCATGTAATTGATTTTCTACCCACCTGCCTGGATGCGGCAGGAGTTCAACCTGTCAACGTTTTGGAAGGCATGAGTATATTACCTCAACTTACAGGGCATGCAAGTATTGATGAACGCACATTTTACTGGGAGCATCAAAGCGGTAAAGCCATACGAAACAGACC
>CAZAMT010000305.1:0-4914 GCA_964486145.1 uncultured Bacteroidales bacterium | reverse complement strand
ATAAGTTTAACAGATTTCAAACCGGTATGAATCAAAATCATGATCAGGAATGGATAAATCTCCAGTGGAATGGATTGCGACAACCATTTGTTACCAATCATCACGACCAAAAGCAGGAAAACATAGATTAGATAAGCGGACAGCGCAATTTTTGATTTAGCCAATCGCTTCCCCCGTTGCAAAAGTAATAAGGGTAATGCAGGCAGCGACCATAATAAATTATAGTTAGCACCCAATTCGGGATGTTGACTGTTAACTGTGACATAAAGTAAGACCAATCCAAATATGGAAGTTGTACCATACAAAACCCAATCCAGTGCCGTAGAATTTGATTTTTTTGGAAAAAATTTCGGAGCCAGGACCAACAATAAAAACAATAAAACTGCGAAAAAGAGTGCAGGTTTTGGAAATATCTGTGTTTGCTGGATTTCTTTAGAATTTAAAACTGTTTTTGGTCGTGTTGCCAGTCCTCTGATTCCTTCCTCGCGATTTACCGTAGCCAGTGCAAAATGGAATGATAAATAATCAGGCAAAAACATGGTTTCCTCTGTGGACGCATCATTATCCGCTATTTTCCCAAGCATCAGATCCATACCAAGTTTCGTCCAGGGTTTTTTATCCATGTAGCGGTGTACAAGTTGGCGAAATGTTAATTTTTTTCGTGTTTCTTCATATTTAATGTTCGGTTCAACAGACGATTGAACAATATCTCTGATTTTGGTAGAACAATTATTTTTAAAAAAACGGTAAAGGTAACTCCGGTTTTCCGGAAGATATTCGGTTTCAAGAATATTGTAGAGTTGATTTTTTTCATCAATGGTTAATGCAAGACGTTGTTGAAGGACAGAGCGTTCTTCGTGTTTCATTTGCTTAAGAGCAGTAGCATAAGATGTTCTGGACAGTTGATAGGGCAGGGTTCCATTCACAAATTTAATGTAAAAAAACGGGGTGGAAAAGTCAAATGTCCCATAGTTGTAAACGAAGTCAATACCCTGCACAGGGTCTTTCAGTCGGATTGCTGAATGGCCAAATATCGAGTACAATTCATCACCCGGAAGATATGTTAAAAGGTAAATTTCGCTGAATCCGGATAGCTCACGGCCAGAGGCAAAAAACAACGAATGGGCAGTTAACAGTAATGTAAGTATATGCTTTTTAAACATTCCTGATATTTAAGGTCATTCATTAATTGAAGTCGCAAATTTAATGAATCTATTGGTATATCAGTGATTATTCATTGCAGGATCATCCGGTCACGGATATTTCAGTTCATTAGTTTCTAATAACCAGCGCATAATAATTATTTTCAAGCTCAATATAACCATGTTCATAGCAAAAATGGTATGTTTTTTTTTGTCGGGTTACATAAATTTCGGTGATGTATCGAAAATTAAAACCTTTTGAAAGCAAATGTTCTTTTTTCACCGTAGTCTTTCCGGTAGGATTCATTTCCGCAAGAATTCGTCGATTTTTCCGAAGAATGTTATTGATGTTCCGCACGTAGTTATTTGTGCTTCTGTTCAATTTGTTATTATAATTGTTTCGGCATTGATCTGAACAAAATTTTTTATCTGCCCTTCCTCTGATTTGTTCTCCACAATCGAGACATGTCTTGGTTTCCATCTTTTTTAGATTTGATTAATTCTCTGGTTTTTAATACGGAAAACATTTGTAAACGTTTACAATTATATCAAAAACGACTACAATTGTTTATTAACCGAATCATTTTTTTAGCAAGTGTTTCCTTTGCACCATAAGTTTAATTTTTAAAATTTATAGTTATGAATAGTTTAAGAAATCGCGTACAGTTAATCGGAAATCTCGGTATGGATCCTGAAGTTAAAACCCTTACCAGTGGTAAAAAAATGGTGAAATTTTCAGTCGCAACCTCTGAATCATATAAAAATGGTGAAGGAGAAAAAGTAACGGATACCCAGTGGCATAATATTGTGGCCTGGGAAGGTGTTGGATCCATTGCTGAAAAATATTTAAAAAAAGGCAGCCAGGTGGCCCTGGATGGAAAGTTAAATCATCGGAGTTATGATGATTCTAATGGTCAAAAGCGCTATATAACTGAGATTGTCGTCAATGAAATTGTATTGCTGAAATCAAAAACTGAAAGTGTTTTTGAGTAGAAAGTTCATCGTTGAATGGCAATGCCAAATTGACCATAAAAAGCACTAAAAACCATGTTATGAAGCATGCATTTTAGGTTGTTTACAAGAACGGATATTTGTATATTTACGGTAGTTCTTTAAAACATTCAGAAACCGCGTTATTAAAATAAAAAGAGTATTGATCAAAAAGCTCAACAGTACACACGAAAAAGAGTAAGCTCAAAAGATTGTAGAGCAAGCCTCTCCAAGTGGAAGCTCAAAAATCTTGGCTCTCTAATCCTTTCATAAAGGGGCTTTTAAGATCTTTAATAATGCGGTTTTTTTTGTTTTTATCTACCCCCTTTTTTTTGCACTTTTTTTTCCAAATTACAATTCTCGTCATTTTATATGGATGGATGTTTTGAATCCTTTATTTTTGTTTATTATCGGGAGGATATGCTCTTTGGTCAATAAATGAATGGAATGATTTTAGATAAAAAATATACAGGTATTGGCGTAATGTCAGGTACATCTTTAGATGGTCTCGATATAGCCATTTGTGAATTTGCTGAATATAAAGCACTTGTTCGCTACAAAATTCTTCAAGCAATTACAATTCCTTACAATGCCTCCTGGAGAAAGAGGTTGGAAAATGCACACCGATTATCTGGACTGGAACTGATTCAACTGCACAAAAAATATGGTTTGTTTATTGGTGAGAGTATTGCAAAATTTATGAGTGGAAAAAAGGTATCTCCAGATTTTATAGCTTCCCACGGCCATACCATTTTTCATAACCCTGCGAAAAACCTGACATTTCAGTTGGGTGATGGTGCCTCTATCGCGGCATCTGCAAATATCGATACCATTACAGATTTTCGATCCCTTGATGTTGCACTTAACGGTCAGGGTGCGCCGCTGGTACCCATTGGAGATCAAATGCTATTCCATGAATATGATTATTGCCTCAACCTGGGGGGCTTTGCAAATATTTCTTTTCAGACCGGCGACCACAGGATTGCTTTTGATGTGTGTCCGGTTAATATTTCTATTCATCACATATCGAATAAATTAGGAAAAAAAATGGATGAAAATGGTGAAATAGCCAGGCAGGGTAAAACAGACAGTGCATTGTTTGAAGCATTAAATAATCTGGAATACTATGATATACCACCTCCAAAATCATTAGGCAGGGAATGGCTTGAAGAAAAGGTTATTCCGGCATTGGATCATTCAGGTATTTCCTTACAGGATCAAATGCGTACACTGTATGAACATATTGTATTTCAGTTGTCCAGGTTATTATATCCAAACAAAAAAATGTTGGTAACAGGAGGGGGGGCGAAAAATACGTTTTTGGTAGAGTTATTAAGAAAAAATGCAAAAGGTGAAATATGCATTCCGAATTTGCAAGTTGTGGATTATAAAGAAGCACTCATTTTTGCGTTTCTCGGATTGCTGCGGCTAAAGAATAAACCCAATTGTTTATCATCAGTTACTGGTTCAAGAAAAGACAATATTGGTGGAATTATTTATAAAATTTAATGCTTTATGGAAAACTTTATTGCTTACAATCCTACCCGGGTTCATTTTGGAAAAGGAGTTTTGGAAAATTTGCCAGTGGCAGTTCAAGCATTTGGTAAAAATGTATTACTGGTTTATGGTAAAGGATCTATAAAAAAATCCGGAATTTATGATCAGGTGGTTGGCAAACTGGCAACTGCCGGTGCAGATATTTTTGAATACAGTGGAATAAAATCAAATCCCGTGATTGATGATGTGGATAAAGCAGCAGTGCTTGGCAGGGATAAAAAAATTGATGTTATTGTGGCTGTGGGTGGGGGAAGCGTTATTGATTCCTCAAAAATAATCTCACTGGCCATTGCAAATGATTTGAAGGGATGGGATATTATGAAGCAAAAAACCAAACCTGAAATGAAAATTCCGTTAATCGCCGTTTTAACGCTGGCAGCAACCGGTACAGAAATGAACCAGGTTGCGGTACTTCAGAACCATGAAACAGAAGAAAAACTTGGATACCGACATGATTTAATGTACCCAGATCATTCATTTTTAGATCCTGAATTTACATATTCGGTACCAAAAAACTATACTGCCTATGGTGTAGCTGATTTAATAGCTCACTGTTTTGAGTTGTATTTCGGGGCTGGTGATTGTTCACTCTCCGACCGCTTTATTGAAGCTATCGTTAAAGATGCCTTGCAATGGGGGCCAAAAGTTATTGATGAGCCAACCAATTACCAGTACAGAGCCAACATTATGTGGGCTGCCACAAACGCCTTAAATGGCCTAACCGGTTATGGAAAAGTATCCGGTGACTGGGGTGTTCATGCCATCGGACACGTACTTTCTTTACTTTATGATGTTCCACACGGAGTTAGCTTAACTATTGGTTATCCGGCATGGTTAAAATTACACAAAGAAAGAATACCTGACCGAATAAAAAAGCTTGGTAAACAATTGTTTGATGTTGACTCCGTCGATGAAACAATAGCAAGCATTGAGAATATGTTTTCTGAAATAAATTGTCCTGTGCGACTTAACGATATTGGCATAACAGAAGATGATTTATACGATATTGAGCGTATTATGAACCAAAATCATGTTGGTGGACTGCATCATAAAATGGATAAAGAAGATTACCGCTTTTTACTTAAGGTTATGAAATAAAAAAAGGTGGCGGGCGCCACCTTTTTAAACTTACTAACTAACTAAAAACACTCTAATTACTAACTAAAACTAACTAACTAAAACTAACTAACTAAAACTAACTAACTAAAACTAACTAACTAAAACT
>CAZAMT010000304.1:0-4952 GCA_964486145.1 uncultured Bacteroidales bacterium | reverse complement strand
AATCACATTAGCATAAGCATCAGGTATTTGCAGACTATCATCCACCACTAAAGTATTGTGTAAAAAATTAGTGTAGCGATGTACTTTCCATCGATCACCACCAAACAAATTGATACCCTGCGATTCCAATTTATGATAATCATGCATTCCCAAATCAAGGGCCCACCTGATACCATCTGCATCCATTACAAAACTGCCTTCATCCATATGTGCATGTCCGGATTGAGGTGTTCCTGCTTTTATTCCTACAAATATTGCATCGTTGTCCCAGGAAGAACGGTGAAATGCTACCGGTGCTTTACCTAATCCCGCCCAGCTTTTTAATTCCGGCGGCTGTAATTTCATACGCTCAAATCTACTCATCCATAATATCATAAAAGGTAAAAAACGGTTGCTGTATTGTTGAGAAATATGAGGATCATGATCCAATTCGCGGGGAGACATTTCCAAAAATGGCCTCTGATTCCATAAAATGGATTGATCGTTGGTTTTATTCGCAAACCAAAACAGGGCAACTGCCAGGCGATTATCTGAACGGCTATCTCCATAATTAAAGAATCCCGTAGGGCCATAAGAATGAACCATAAACTCTCCGCTCCGTAAGAAAGCATCGCTAACCGGTATCTTATCCTGAAAAAGTTGATTCCAGGCATCTACTAAAAGTACATGATAGGTGGTACCATAAACCCAATACATCGGTCCTTCTTTGTATGCACCATCAGGTTCATAAGTTACCAGTGGGTATTTAATTCCGCTTTTGGCTCTTTTCAAAATCATTTCAGCCAATTCGGGAACATTTTCATAGGTAGCCAGGGCACCTAAAGCCATACCGCTATTGCAGACCTGATTCCAATTGAAAGCCCGATCCTTCCAGAAGTCATTGCCATCTTTTGTGGAAGGAATCAATCCTTTTTCTATAATTGCCTCCCTGATTTCATTCTTAGAACTGGTTGGCAGTGCATGAAATAACCAATCATAACCTAAAGCCAATGCGGTGGTCATCTCTGCTACATCAAGAAAATGAGAAGGATTCCAATCAGAAAATTGCGCCGCATTGAGCATTTCTGCTTCGGCTTTTCTCAAATATTTTTCTTCACCAGTCATACGAAAGGCATAGGAAAGATAAGAAACACGTTTTAGTACTGTCCTTGAAACTGATAGCAACCGCCGACCGGTAACAACTCTTTCTACGGGTTCACCATCAAGCAACCCATCCGTTATCTCCAGAATTTTATCATGTAAAGATCCAATTACAGAATCTTCAATGATCTTTTGCCGCAGTAGGTTTTCGGCTTTTGAACTGAATATGATCCTTGGATGATCAGGTAATTTGATGGTATCCTGCCCTATCAACTGAAAGGGGATGAAAAATAATAAAACAATTGGTATTGCACTTCTCATTATAAAATAGTTATAGTATTTAAAAAACTTCTCATTTCTTCTCTATCTCCACATAAAACGGTGAAATCACTTCTTCCTTATTCTGAAACCAGGTTGAAACACCTGCTTACCTGGCTTTAGTTGCACATTTAAAGGCACCTGCTTCGTTACGAAACGCTTGAAATAGATAACTATGTCGGCACGTTCCGATGCCTCGCATCTGCATCAAACTAAACGCATGAATAATGCAGGCTAAAGAAACTCCGGCTAACTACAGGCCCTACTTTCATTTCCAACCTTCCCGGCGATCGAATAGTATCCCTGAAGGAGTTGCCATCTAATTTTCCACCGAAATCAATTCCACCGGCCCGAGCAATCCTGCCGGTCTGATTTCCCAACCCGACGCATCGAAAGGTTCGTAATCGATGTTTACAAAGTTGATGTCGTAAAACTTTTTCCACTCCACTCCCCTTCTGTCCAAATCGCGAATACGGTTGGCGGCCACATTGGTAACTTCCACTTCGAGGCTGTTTTCTCCCGTATTCAGATTATTCACTTTACATTTAAATGCTGGTCCTAAAAGTACGCCATAATCTTTGCCGTTTAGTTTAACCCGGGCACAATCTTTAATATCACCCAGATTTAAAACCGCTTTGCTTTTTTCGTCCCATTCAAAAGTAACAGAATAACGCGCAGTTCCGGCGAAACGTGCAGTTTCACCGCCCTGCTTCGTCCATGATTCCAGTTTTTCAGCGGTGTAGCCATCCGGTAACACAGGCCCGCCTTCAATAAATTCAACATTCCAGGCCCCTTTTATTTCGTCTGGTTCAGCTTCTTTTTCCTGATAGACAAACGGTGGGACATTTTGTCTTTTTTGGGTGCACTTAACAAACAGCGATTTTTCAGGTTCGAGCTGCAACCGAATACTATTTTCGTTTTGTTCCGGCAGCGAAATATCACCTGTCATTGGATCGAGAAAAACGTATGATTTTGCTGAGGTCTTCAATTCCACCCGTGCATCCTTCATTTTTGTACCGGTATTAAAAAGCATATACCAGATTTCGTTTTCCAGTTCCATCTTCTGAAAATGAAAACCATTTTTCAGGATTGATTCTTCGCCTCTGATTTCATCCTGCAAAAGTAAATCACCAACTTCTCCAATACCTGCATTTGATGCGATTTGTTTTTTCAACTTTTCCAGTTGAGCTTCCCTTTCCGCCAACCGATTCATTCCGGGTACGCTTTTAGGCAGCGCTTTATCAAAATATACTTTTCCGCCTGCATCAATAAACTGCACGAGCTTCTGCATGGTTTTCAACGGGATATAACTGGTTTGAGGAATAACAACCGCCTTGTATTTTGCATTCCCTTCGGTTACAATTTCACTCTGTATCGTTTGACAATTCAGCAGTTGTTTATCCGAAATATAATCAAAAGCATAACCGGAATCCATCATTTTTTTCGAAAGAGCCAACAGCGGATAATCGCTGAACCATGACGCTTGGTCGCCTCTGTCGATGTTTGTGCTGAAAAATAAGCGTCCATCCTGTTTTGCTGCCACATCATACCAGGGCCAGTAAATCAGCAAATCGGATTCATTCTTTGCTTTTTGTAACACAGATTGGCTACGTTCAATGTATTGAAAAAGGACAGGCATTTCGCGCCACAGCGGATTGCGGTTGTTCATTTGAGTAGAAGCGTAAAACAGCCATCCCGGCCATTCGGCATCTTCAGGCGAATAGCAGGTTCCGTGAAAAAACAGGTGGTTGACTCCGCTAAGAAAAAAACGATTGGTGGCCCGCACCATATCAGCGGGAGTTACCGTCCAGTGTTCTTTAAGCCAGGTAAAACTCTCGGACGAAACCAATTTTTTCCCGGTAACGTGTGCAGCCGATGAAGCAAATTTATTTACAAAAATATCCATCGATCCTGGTTCTACAGTGCGGAATATTTCAGTTTCAGGAATGTCGCAGGCGGCATATAAATCGAGGATATTTCCGGGCGAACCGTGTGCCTGGTTCCGGTTTAAACTATTGTGATTGTTGGCCCATTTAGTCATAGGTTGAATAAAGGATTCCTGCACCAAATCCGACAGTGTTTCCCTGTAATCCGATTTCACTCTGGCAATTGTTTCCGCATCTTCACAATCGCCGGCCAACACATGCAGGTATTGCGTTAAATCATAGCCTCTCCGTTTTTCAAATTCCTGAAGAAAACCAGGAGTAAAATCACCTGTATATTCAAAGGAATCGTGAAAAAAGCAGCGCAGTTTTCCCTCTGCAATTCCCAGTCGTTTCCAAAATTCGCTGAGATACCATTCCGTGATTTCCTTGTCGAATGTATCGATGGCCCAGCCCTGTCCGCCTTCATCGGCTCGTTTTACGCGGTTCGGACTTTTTACGCGAAGGGCGGTATAAACTGTTCCGTCGGCGTCCGCCACAAACTGCTCATCCGGCTGCAACACCTGTACTTTGCCCTTTTCAGGAACAAAAGAAACAGCCGCAATAGTTGTGTCATCAAAAGAAGGTAAAAAAGATTCTCCCTTTATAATCCATCGTTTTTCGATTTCCATGTTCCATAATCCCTTTTCGCGCGGCACAAACGGTCCGCCGCACCGCCAGCCGCTGCCGGGAGGCATGTCTACCTGCATCCCGTACTTTTCAGCCTCGCCAATGGTAAACTCAATCATTTCAGTAAATTCGGGCGATAAAAACGGGATGAACTTTTCTTTTGCGCCTTTCACGCCGTAAATTGGTGTAATCTCTACTCCGCCTATTCCGGCATCGGCCATTTCTTTAATTTCACGATTTAAATTCGCAGTGTCAACGGCATTTCCGGGCCACCACCAGCGGGTCCAGGGTTTGGCCGTGTTGGCGCTTTCGGGCCAGGATGCTTCTTTTATGGTGCAGCCTGAAAAAAGAAACAGAACGACGGTAAGCAGCGCATTGAAAAGAAAGTGGTTGGTATTAGCCGGGTTTAGACAGTTTTTAATATTTTTCATAAATCTGTTAATTTACTGAAATCCATTTTGAATATTCAATTAATTTTTGAGCCACATTAGCTCCAAAACACAAAAATATACAAAGTTGCTATACAGTTAAGTATGTCGTTCGTACCTTATCATTTCTTTTTTCAACTTACCCCCTAACCAACTGAAGTTGGTTTTGTTCCCCTTTACAAGATGGACAAACGCTTCGATGCACGTCAATTATTTATTTTACCAGGCCAAATTTATTCATTATGAGATTCGTCATAACTACCAGGGTAGTTTTCGGTATTTTTTTCAGTCCTTCCCATTTTACCTGCCATTTTCCGTTTTTCGGGAAACCGGGTGTTTCGCCTTCGGAGCCGTCCCAGCCGGCAGCCATCATGGCAACGGCTGTTAACAATCCGCTGTTGCCTGGCAGGTAAATGCGTAATCCGCCGTTTTGATATTGTGGCCGTTTTTCAGATAGGTGTTCTTTTGCACATCCATAAATAACGCATCAATGGCTTTTTCCGGTTTTCCCAGCCGCGCGGCAGTCATGGCAATCAGCGGGTAATCCATCCCCAGGTGTGATCCCAGTTCCATT
>CAZAMT010000303.1:0-4957 GCA_964486145.1 uncultured Bacteroidales bacterium | reverse complement strand
TAAAGAGAGTTTAAAGCTTTTTATGACAGAACCACCAATCGTAACATTCATATTGTTCTTTTCGCTTTTTGGCTGTTTCTATGTCAGTTGCTGGCGGAATGATAACCCTGTCGCCAATTAATTCATTCTCAGGCCAGTTGGCCGGAACGGCAACTTTATTGGCATCCGATACCTGCAATGCCTTTAATGCACGGAGAATTTCTTCCATGTTGCGGCCTATTTCCTGCGGATAATACAGAATGATGCGAATAATGCTGTCCGGATCAATGAGGAATACCGCGCGCACGGTCTGGCTGCCTTTACCGGGATGTATCATGCCCATTTTCCGGGATACATCACCATTCATATCGGCAATGATGGGGAATGGAATTTTTACATCTAAGTTTTCTTCAATCCATTCGTCCCATTTGATGTGCGAGAATACCTGGTCGATAGACAAGCCAATCAACTCAGCATTCAACTCCTTAAATTTATCCTCTCTTTTGGCAAATGCCACAAATTCAGTTGTACAAACCGGTGTAAAATCGGCGGGATGACTGAACAGTACCATCCATTTGCCTTTGTAGTCTTCCGGAAGTTTTTTGGACCCATGTGTGGTTTGAACTTCCATTTCCGGGAATTTGTCTCCAATTAACGGAAACGATTGTGCTTGTTGTATTTCCATGATTTTTAGATTTTTAAATGGTTAAAAAAATATAAGAAAATTCATTTCAAACTTTTTGATTTTTAAATTTTCCTGTAAGCTGAAGTTTAATGTCATTGACTTCAAATCCGGGAATATTCTTATTTTTAAAAAATTTTTGCAGTAACTGATTCAACTCATCATCATAATAATCTTCCACACGATCCGATTCTTCACAGTACAAATGATGATGTTTTTCGGTAGTGGCATCGTAACGCATGACATCCTTTTCGGTTTTGATTTTTTGGATAATTCCATTCTCCGCGAAGGTTTCCAATGTTTTGTATACTGTGCCCGAGGCAACGTTTGGATGCTTTTGCTTTATAAAAACAATAATTCTGTCGGCCGTAGGATGACCTTCAAGCTCATTGACCGCTTCAAGCACCGCCATTCGCTGGGGGGTAATTTTAAGCCCCCTTTCAATTAATCGCTTTCTTAATATATCATCCATGACTTAATCTTAATCAAGAATTATTCTTACTAAAGAATTATTCAAATATAAATAATATTTGGATTAATTCCAAATAAAATTCAAAAAATGTGTTTTGCAAAATGATAAAATCCAACTATTTTTAGCCTCCATAATATTTTCTTTAAAACAGCGTTTAATGCAGTATCAATCCTATCGGGAAAGTGAAATTTTCGAACTGAACAGAAAAGGGTCATACGATCGCAGAGGTTGAAGGAGTAGTCCTTGATGACATTTCATAATGATGAGGCAGGTTGCTGAAATTATAGGATTTATTGGAATTTTTTAGATAAAAAAACACTTTAAAATTAGATATTTATACTAAGAACCAAATCAATCTTTAAACAATGAAACTATCATCGTGTTTTCTCCTGATCTTGTTTTTTAAAAGCTTCCCATGCTTTCCCCAGCATATTATCAGCGGTTATATACAAGATGCCGAAAACGGCGAAAAACTTATTGGCGCCAACATTTTTAGTAAAAATGATCTCTCGGGAACAGTATCCAATGCTTATGGTTTCTTCAGCATTTCTCTTCCAGAAGGCGACCATACACTTTATTTCAGTTATGTTGGATATGAGACGAAAGAACTTAGCATTGCTCTGAAAGAGGATCTTCAACAGGTTATCGAATTAAAACCTTCCATTAATCTCGAAGAGGTTACTGTTTCAGCAAATAGTTTCAGTAGAAGCATTGGTTCAACCCAGATGAGCTCAATAAATATTCCGGTTGAAAACATTAAGAAAATTCCGGCTTTGCTTGGTGAGGTTGATGTGATCAAAGCTATTCAGCTCCTTCCGGGAGTTCAATCGGGAACTGAGGGAGCGAGTGGCTTGTATGTTAGGGGTGGCGGGCCTGATCAGAACCTGATTTTACTTGATGGAACACCCGTATACAATGCCTCACATCTGTTTGGCTTCTTCTCAGTATTCAATGCCGATGCAATAAACAATATTGAGCTTATTAAAGGAGGATTTCCTGCCCGGTACGGAGGAAGGTTGTCATCAGTACTTGACATAAGTCTAAAGGAAGGTAACATGAAAAAGTTCAGCGGCAGCGGATCGATCGGCCTTATTTCTTCAAGGCTTACCCTGGAAGGACCGATCATAAAAGATAAAACCTCGTTTATAGTCTCAGCAAGAAGAACATATCTTGATTACCTGATCCAACCTTTTCTAAGATCTCTCGGAGACCATGACCAGTATACCTCACAGGGTTATTTTTTTTATGATCTGAATGCAAAGATCAATCATAAATTCTCCTATAAAGACCGACTTTATTTTAGTGTTTACAGCGGTAGTGATAAATTTTACCTTAAACAGGATCCTTATACCTATTTATTTGACGGAGATTTATTCACTGAAGAATCGAACTCCGGCCTGGGATGGGGTAATGTCACCTCAGCACTAAGATGGAATCACCAGTTCAGCAATAAACTTTTCAGCAATACCACCCTTACTTACAGCCAGTATAATTTCAAAGTAAATGAATTTATGCAGGAGATTGCAGAAACCGATTCAGGAACATTCTCAGAAGTTAATTCCCTGGAATTTCTTTCTGGTATTGAGGATTTCGCTGCAAAGATAGACTTTGATTATATACCCGATCCCGATCACTATATCCGTTTTGGGATATCCAATACGTATCATACTTTCAAACCGGGAGCATCAACCATAAAGCTTGTAGATATGGAACTTGAAGATATTGACACGATCACCGGACAGGAAAATATACACGCAAATGAAATCGCGGCATACATTGAAGACGATTACAAGATCAGTAATAATCTGAAAACCAATCTCGGAATACATTATTCAGGTTTTCTGGCCAACGGAAAATATTATCACAGTCTTCAACCCCGGGCTGCATTGAGATATCTTTTCAGTCAGTCCTTATCTGCTAAAGCTTCTTATTCGTACATGCAGCAATATATTCATCTTCTCACCAATAATAATATTGGCTTACCCACCGATCTTTGGGTTCCGGCAACTGATAAAATATTGCCTCAAAAGTCCCATCAGGTAGCCCTGGGCATTTCAAAACATTTTCAGGAAAAATATAAAATCTCAATAGAAGGATATTATAAGAGTATGAATAACCTGATCGAATATAAAGATGGTTCCTCATTTATGGGACAGGATGAAAACTGGGAAGAGAAAGTTGAAACAGGAAAAGGATGGTCTTATGGCGGCGAGGTTTTCCTGGAAAAGAGATTCGGGAAACTAACGGGCTGGATCGGATATACGATGTCATGGACCGAAAGGCAATTTCCCAATATTAACGAGGGAAAAGTTTTCCCATATAAATATGACCGAAGACATGATGTGTCAGTTGTAGCCAGTTTTCCCTTAAGTGAAAAATGGGATGTTTCTGCAAGTTGGATATACGGAACAGGAACCGCTCATACGCTTCCTACCGAACGATACTATGGCAGCAGTTATCAGAATTACGGAATATTCCACGGATCTAGTTTCTTGACTTTTGCTGGTTCGGGTGAGTTTTCAGGTGAAATCGAACATATTGATTCCAGAAATTCTATCCGCGCAGCCGACTATCACCGGTTGGATATAAGCTTCAGTCGTACCAAAAAAAGAAAATGGGGTGAGGGAACCTGGACCCTTGGCGTATACAACGTGTATAACCGAAAAAATCCCTTTTATTATTATATAGGACATGATATGAGAGGAAACCGTGCATTGAGAAGAGTAAGCCTTTTTCCCTTCATTCCTTCCGCAACCTGGAGTTTTAGTTTCTAATAAACATTAAAATACCTGCATGATGAAAACTTTTATATCATATCTCGATAATACGGGCAAATCAATCAGCTTTCTCATCGTTTCATTATCTTTTATAGTATTTGGCTGTGAAACCACCGAGAAAATAGATGATTTTCCATTGAGACCGTCAAAACTCGTAGCAAACTGTTATTTCAATCCTGACAGCACCTGGAAAGTACAGGTAAGTAAAAGCCTGTCAGTTTTGGATAATGCCCCGCTAAAATTAATCGATAATGCTACAGTAAAAATATATGAAGAAAACAAACTGATAGATCAGATCAATGAACCTGATGAAGATGGCCTTTACAGATCAATTGGTCAAAAACCATTACACGGCAAAGAGTACAGGCTGGAGGTTTCTTCCCCCGCTTTTGAAGAAGTGTTCTCTGCCACGGGAAATGTGCCACTGCCAGTACCTATAGTTAATACCCGGTTCTTTGTCGTTGATTCCTCCGGCTTTTCAGATCCTTATTACAATTACCATCAGGTGTCCGGATATTTAAAAATTAGCTTTCAGGACCCGGTGGAAGAACATAATTACTATAAGCTCAAAATGTATTATTATGATTCAGTTTTTAATTATAATGATGGCGAACGTAACTTTTTACACCTAAATCAAAGAACGGCAAATATTTCCAGCAATGATCCTGTTCTTGAAAAAGCGCACCGCTATGCCGATCATTATTTATTTGATGACAGACTTTTTAACGGAAAGAAGATGACATTGGATGTTGATTTCAATATCTATTCTACCGCAGGTATGGTAGAAAAATATTATATAGAATTGACTTCCCTGACAAAAGAGGCATTCCTGTACAGAAGAACGATCAATGAATACTCGCTTTCGCGCAATGATCCCTTTGCAGAGCCCGTAATGATCTATTCCAACATAGAAAATGGTTACGGGATTTTTGCCGGTTATTCCAGATGCGTGGATACCCTTGTTCCATAACTGGTCTTGCCTTATAAAGAATATAAATTAGTTGTTGCATAAAATGAATAACCGAACTACAGACATGGCTTTGCAGG
>CAZAMT010000302.1:0-4985 GCA_964486145.1 uncultured Bacteroidales bacterium | reverse complement strand
AATAATACTAACAGGTGCAGGAACATCAGCATTTATTGGTGAAGCATTGGCTGGAACATTTTTAAGGAACACCAACAAATGTGTGAAAGCCATTTCTACAACTGATATTGTGAGCCATCCATTAGACTACCTGTCACCAGAAAAGCCCACTTTATTGATTTCCTTCGCCAGATCGGGAAACAGCCCCGAAAGTATTGCAACCGTGCATTTAGCGAATAAAATTTGCAAAAAAATATACCATTTAATTATAACATGCAATCCAGACGGGGAGTTAGCACATTCTGAGAAAGGCAATAACAATTACATTCTGTTTCTGCCTCCCGAATCCAACGATAAAAGCCTGGCCATGACCGGAAGTTTCACTTCCATGTTGTTAACCGGTTTACTCATTGCTCGGATAAAGGATATGAAAGAAAACGAAAAACAAGTGGATATTGCCATCCAAATGGGAAACAAGGTATTGAAAGAATATGCCCATAAATTAAAAGTGTACATGGATTTAAATTTTCAACGAGCCGTATTTTTAGGTTCCGGCCCCCTGAAAGCGGTAGCCAGGGAAAGCCAGTTGAAACTTCAGGAACTGACCAATGGCAACATTATATCAAAATATGACTCATATCTTGGGTTCAGGCATGGCCCAAAAGTTGTAATAAATAAGGATACCCTCATTGTGTTTCTCTTGTCAAATGATCCGGAAGTGTTTCCGTACGAAATGGACCTGATAAAATCCATTAATAAAACAAATAAAGGAAAACTGACCATTGGGATTACTTCAAATGCTTCACTAACCAGGGATTTAGGCTTGGATTTAATCATTGACCTGTCATTAGATGGCATTGATGAGGAATTTTTACCATTAAGTTTTGTGATGCCTGCACAATTGTTGGGTTTTTACGCATCTATTCACCATCGGCTTAAGCCCGACAATCCATCAATCGATGGGACAATTTCAAGGGTAGTGCAGGGAGTAAATATATATCCAAGACATTTTGAATAGAATACCAAACGCAACATGATCCTATCTGTATGTCCAAATCCTTCGGTTGATATCTTAGCGAATATCAAAGAAATTACCCCGTCCAGGGTTAATCGTATCCTGACTGAATACCATTTTCCCGGAGGCAAAGGGGTGCACGTTGCATTGGCATTGGCCAAAATGCAGATGGTACCTACCCTGTTCGCATTCTGGGGTGGCCCAACCGGTGAATGGATCCAAACCGAATGTCGAAAATATGGAATAAAACCAAAAGGAATTGATGTTAATGACTGGAATCGAAACTGTTATACATTCAAATCAAAAAATCCGAAATACGATGAAACTGAAATCCTCGGGGCAGGCCCGGTTATTTCAAAGGATGAGGAGATGACTTTTTATCATGAATATAAACGTTTGGTCAAGGATTACAACGTTGTCACCATGAGCGGCTCATGGCCCAAAGGTGCTTCGAATAGTGGCTACCAACAATTAATCAATCACAGTGGCAAAGCAAAAGTGTTTTTGGATTGTACCGGCCAACAATTCAATAATGCGTTGAATGCCCGTCCGTATGGTATTCACCTGAATGCAAGTGAAGCAAATGAATTGCTTAAAACAGACAATCCGGCTAAAGCTGCCTTAGAATTGTTGGAATACTGCTCATTGGCTGCTGTCACTGCAGGTAAAGACGGTCTGTATCTTGCAGATACAACATCTGATGTAATTCATGCAAACGTTGAAATAAACGAATGTAAAAGTGCCGTTGGAAGCGGAGATTGCCTGCTGGCAGGTCTGGCCTTAGCAACGTATTATGCATACAATGCAGAAGATACGGCCAGGCTTGGTGTTGCTTGCGGAGCAGCAAACTGCCTGTGCGATGATCTGGGAATGTTGAATAAGACAGATGTTGACCAACTGTTCAATAAAGTAAAGATAACTCATATAGAACATATATAACAAATTTCAGGATATTAACATGTTACTAAAAGATAAATTACGTGAGTGCCATAACAACGGAAGTGCCCTTTTGGCATGTAATTACTATAATTTTGAAACGTTAAAAAGTGTATGCATAGCAGCAAGAAATAAAGAAGTTCCAATCATTTTACAGCTAACCAGGAGCTCCATTGACTATATGGGTTTGCAAAATGCGGTTTCAATGGGCCGTCAGGCATTGAATTCTTTTGGAGTAACAGGATGGATACACCTTGACCATGCAGATAGCACTGAACTTGTTTACCAATGCCTGGACGCAGGTTTCGATTCTGTGATGATTGATGCCAGTGAGAAACCTTTTGAGAAAAACATTAAAATCACAAGGGAAGTTGTTAAACGGGCCAAAAGCTACAATGCTAATGTGGAAGCTGAATTGGGATATGTGGCCAAGCTTGGCCAATCGACAGACAAGATAGGCTTCACTGAGCCGGAAGAAGCCCGCACATTTGCAGAACAAACCGGTGTGGACGCATTGGCCGTGGCCATAGGTAGTGCCCATGGTTTTTATAAAAAAGAACCTAAGCTGGATCTGCCAAGACTGGCCGAAATAAATAGCATCGCCGGATGTCCATTGGTATTGCACGGCGGTTCCGGAATTCCCGGGGAAACAATACAAATGGCGATTAGCAACGGAATTTGTAAAATCAATGTTGCAACGGAAATAAAAAATAAATTTATGAAGTCATTAACCGAAATTTTGCAAAAAAATGAAGAAATTGACCTTCGTAAAGTATTTCCTGCAGCTATTGAACAGGTTACCACACTTGTGGAATCAAAAATTAACATTATTTATGAACCGTAAAGTTGGAATTGTTCATTCATAATTGGTAACTTACAATTAAAAATGGTACGTGTTTCATTTATATTACTGGTGTTATTCATGTTTCCGTTGTTAAAGGGCCAACATAAAATCCGGGCACTACATTATGCTAACAACAAACCGGTGGAAATTACCATTAAGAATGGAAACATTCACGATGTAAAGCCTGTTGATTTGAAGGTTTTGAACAATCAAAAGCTGTATATTGCCCCGGGCTTTATCGACAACCAGGTGAATGGTTTTGCCGGTGTGTCCTTCTCATTTGGTGGAAGCGACCTTACTTCGGAGGGAGTAAAAAAAGCTACAAAAGAACTTTGGAAGAAAGGTGTCACAACCTATTTACCTACCCTAACAACGAACAGCCATGAAAAACTGGTGCATAATTTTTCTGTACTGGCTGAAACGATGGACGATGAAGAATTACACGGTTCGATACCGGGATTTCACTTGGAAGGGCCTTACATAAACCCGGAAGATGGCTACCGTGGTGCTCATCCAAAAAAGTTCGTCCGCAGTCCTGATTGGCAGGAATTCATGCAAATGTATGAGGCTGCCAATGAAAAAATAATACAGGTAACCCTTGCACCAGAGATGGAAGGTGCCCTTGATTTTATTGCAAAATGTCGCCAACAGGGTATCATTGTTGCTTTGGGCCATCACAATGCATCTGCGGCAATCGTCGAAGAAGCGGTTATCAGGGGAGCTAAGATTGCTACCCATCTCGGTAATGGAGCTGCAAACATGATCAACCGGCATCACAATCCGTTTTGGCCGCAGCTTGCCAATGATCAATTGATGATTTCCATCATTTGTGATGGTTTTCACCTGTTACCGGAGGAGATTCAGGTTTTCTACAAAGTGAAAGGTAATGAAAAGACGATCATTACTTCTGATGTTACGAAATATGCAGCATTGGAGCCTGGTGAATATCACACAAAAACCGGCGAAACCATTGAATTAACTAAAGATGGAATGCTCCGCTATCCTGCACAAAATGTCCTGTATGGTTCAGCCTCGCCATTAACTGCCGGAGTAGGGCATATCATGAAGGTTACCGGATGTTCACTGGCTGATGCCGTGAAAATGGCGAGCACCAATCCCGCAAAACTGTATCATCTGTCAGATCGTGGTGAATTGCTACCAGGCAAAAGGGCTGATCTCATTTTATTCAGCCTGGATGAAAATGGCGTAAACATCATTAAAACATGGGTAAAGGGTACATTGGTTTATGATATAACAAAAACAACAAATTAAGGAAAGAAAGTTCGTTTCGGCTTCCATGATATTGCTCCTTAGTGGCACTAAAATAGCGCTTGCTGCAGATGCACCGTGCGTAAAGGGACTGAAACCTGACAACGCGGTAGAAATGATTCAATATATTTCAATCATTTATAAACAAAGGATGAGTGTAACACAATTTACAAAAGACAAGCTTAATGTATCTGTTTTTGATGGAACCGATGAAATGGCAGTTGCAGCAGCAGTTTCTGTATCCCAAAGGTTACAAAAGGCAGTGGAACAGAAGAACAAGGCAAACCTCATACTTGCCACAGGTGCCTCCCAGTTCGGATTTTTGAAACATTTGCAGCAACAAGAAATTGAGTGGGATAAAGTAAAGGTATTTCATTTAGATGAATACAAAAACCTGCCTGAATCGCATCCGGCAAGCTTTCGCAAATATTTAAAAGAACGGATATTAGACGCGGTGAAACCTTACGAAGTACATTTTTTGAATGGTGATGCCTCTGATATAGATGCAGAAATGACCCGGTATGAAGAATTGTTAAAAACTAACCCGGTTGACGTTGCCTGCATTGGTATCGGTGAAAACGGACATATCGCATTCAATGATCCTCCTGTGGCAGATTTTAATGATCCCAAATGGGTAAAAGCAGTAGCGTTGGATGAAGACTGCCGCAACCAACAACTGGGTGAAGGTTGGTTTTCAACATTCAATGAAGTGCCAACTTATGCCCTTACATTGACCATTCCAGCGATCATGAGCTGCAAAACCATCAGTTGTGTGGTGCCTGATGGTCGAAAAGCAAATGCGGTGTACCATGCATTACATAAACCCATAACCACTAAATGCCCGGCAACTATTTTACGCAAACATCCGGATGCCGCGCTTTATTTAGACAAATATTCAGCATCAAAAATTTTAAAAACCGATTAAACCAGATAATGTGGAAC
>CAZAMT010000301.1:0-4989 GCA_964486145.1 uncultured Bacteroidales bacterium | reverse complement strand
ACCGAATGGGTAAGGTGAAATGCTTACTTTTTCTTCGTCGTTTGAGCGTAATCGCACAATTTGGGTATAAATCAGTAACGAAATATAGTTTACGCAAATTAAATCATCATGATTACACGATATTTTCAACTTCAAACCCCATCATTTCTCCCAAATCTTCAATCTGGCGTGTATAATCGCCGTAAACAAAGGCCAGGTGGTGACCGTAGTTCAGGGAAGTTTTCCAGAATTTACGACCGTTTGGTATTTTCATTTCTACATTTTGAGCACATCCGCAACCTTCAAGTCCGCTTCCACCAATTACTTCACCGGCAGATATCATCATTTTTTTTCCTGAGGGATCAAAACGGCCAACGGTAATTTCTTTATCCACATGTTTACTGAAATCATGGCGCAGCGTTGCTCCGTATCCGGCTTGCATGAAACTGTGTATCTCATAAGGTGTAGGTTCCCTGTCAATTCCGAACATTTTCAGGGATGCCACCGAATGATGAAGTTTTAGTTGATTATTTACTTTGTCAACATCCGGGTTTCCCATGTAAATGGCTTTGTCGGAAAGATACATCTGCACCATCATGGCCAGCAGGGCATTGATATCACCTTCACATGCCGAAGGAATACCTGAATCTTTCAGCAGTGCATGGGTAAGACATGGAGTGAATTTTCTGTTCCATGGATTCAGTGAACTGCACAGTTCAAAGCATTCAATGGTGAATGCATTGCAACCCTGTTTCTCCATCATTGACATCACCGCGAGATAGAACATAACTGATTTGGCGATGTTTTCCCTTGTCATGTTGCTGGTTTTTGCGTTTTTCAATAGCTTTCCTGCAATTTCATCAGCATATGTTACCATCCCTTTGTCACTCTCTAGTTTGTTCATGTAATCAAAGAAATCCCTGTAATCCATGAATTCATAATCCAAACCGTATGCACCTTTTATGGCGTCCATATCGGTAATGTCGCTTACCACACCCCAGGGCACCCTGTCGGGAAAGTTGGTGACATTTAATAATTTGGTACCGGCAAATGCTTTACGGGCCTTCATGGCTTTGGTCAGTTCAAACAACTCATCCCAGTTAATGGCATGGTAACCTTCAACACCAAGTGTCCGAATCCCAGCCGGGCCGTCTACGCCCCAGCCATTGGGTTGCAGGATACAAACAGGTTTACGGTACCTTTTTGCAACGCGATAACCAATAAAGGGAGAACTCAAAACATACAAATCTGTTTTATTATTGTCTTGTGCCAACATATCCAGTTGTTCATCCGGCATCATAATGTCCGGATTACCCTTCTCAACCCATGAGTGCATGGTTACTGGTTCGAGTATTTCAACTTCTTTCGGGATATTCATAGAAGAAATGGTCGCTTTTAACCTTTCCATGCCGGTTCTCAGGTTTTCTTTTTCGGCTTCATATGTCAACCTGCTGAGGTCACCATTCCGACAGGACCCTTCCCATGCGTCTTCATGGACAATACCATCATTTATTACCTTGATACGAATTTTGGTATCCAAAGGAGAATTCAGCTTTATACCTATTTCTGCATTTATCATTGAAGCAAATGAAGGCATAAATGCCATGCTGCCTGCGGCAAGCGATGATGTTGTAATGAAATCTCTCCTGGTCATGCCACGGTTATTGCTTTTCTTTTCCATGATGATTTGTTTTAGATTTTGTGTTATCGTGTCTTAATTAAACAAATTTAAACGTTGCAGATTTCAACAGACTTTATTATCTTGACAAAATATAGCACAATACAGACATGTTACATTTTGATACATCAAGGTTTATTGAAAAAGGATTTCCGTTTGACATTCATGTGATTACCATACATGAAGATTTTCCGGTACACACACATGATTTTGCAGAATTGGTTGTAATCCTTGACGGGTTTGCATCGCATAGGATAGACAATCACAATTATGATATACATCCCGGTGATGTTTACCTTTTGCGTGGAAATGTAACGCACGGTTTTTTTAATGTGAATAATCTGGAACTTTGCAATATTATGTTTGACCCGGAGCGACTGGTACTGTCGTTGTTCGATTTAAAACAAATCGAAGGATTTCATTCATTTTTTGTTTTCGAACCCTATTTTCGGAAAAATTATCATTTTCGTAACAAGTTGCGTTTGGATTATAGCCGTTTGAAGAATGTGAGGGAATACATCAATAAGATGATGGAAGAATATCAACAGAAACCTCCGGGATTCAGAAATAGAATAACGCTGCTAATCAACGATTTAATACTTTACCTGTCACGCGAATATAATCAGGTTTCAGATGATGAATCCAGTCGATTATCAAAGCTTTCAAAGGTTGTTGCTTACATGGAAAACAACTATCTGAAATCAATCAAAGTGTCTGATTTAGCACAAATGGCCCACCTTTCGGAAAGACAATTTTCACGTATTTTTAAAGAGAGTTTTCAACAAACACCCATTGATTTTTTAATCATGTTAAAAATCCGTTATGCAATTCGTTTACTCACTGAAACAGACATTCCCATAAACCAGGTAGCGTTCAACAGTGGATTTTCTGACCCGAATTATTTTTCAAGGATATTTAGAAAGAAAACGAAGCAAACCCCTGTTTTTTGCAGGAAAGAGGCGGTGTCGTTTGCTTCAAAACCTTGAACTGTCATTTTACGGGTGTATAGCAAGAGTCTTACAGTCTTAATAATCCTGTCAGCCAGGCGGCGCTGTGAGGTATCCAGTCTTCATCGGTAAATGAAAACGGACCATCGTTTTCCTCTGTGGGATCGATGTCAAATTTAAACTGGGTACCTGCTGAAAACCCATTGCAAATAACACCCCGTGTATTAAACCACGTTCCTGCCCAGCGGTCGCCAACATTGCAGATCATACTGGCAGGTAAAGCAAGTCCTTTAGGAACATTTGTACTGAAAACCACTGCTTCTTTCAGATTATCGGCAGTAATCCCGGCGTTTAAACCGGCCAACCATTGAAGGTTGTCGTAGGCGATTTCCTGAAGTTCCGGTTCATCAAATAATTTGGATAATTCCAAAGCCAATGCGGCCGTGTAACCATAAATGGTGTTGGTTCCATGAAACGGACTTGCAAACCAGATAGGACCTTCATTGCCATAAATGCCGAGTGGTACAATCTGAAATGGACTTTGTCTGCATGCCGGAATCAGGTAACCATAGGTAAAACTATGCAACATGTCTTTCCAGCGACCAGCATCTGCATGATTCGGCCATATTTGCAACATTTGTATCACGGGCATCAGGTAATTTGGATAAAGCTCCCCTATGTCCGCGCCAAATGTGTTATTCACAATCCCGTGACTCCATGATTTCTCTGAATGATCGGTGCTGGTGTATTCATAAAAATGGCCATAATATCCACTTTCTGCCTTGTTTTGAGGTATTTGTCTGTTCATTACCTGACGCGCATAATCGATGCATTTTTCTTTTGTATCGTCTGTATGTGTTTTCCATTTCTCAAGGGAAGCCCAGCACATAGTTATCAGATCGCGGGTCATCCATTCATCTTCCGGGATAAAAGCATCTTCGGATAGTCCGCGTTGCCGCCTGGCCATTCCCATATCGCCCAGGGGTTTGGCTTTTTCTATCAACCATTCATAGGTTAGGTCAGCGACTTCCGTGTATTTTTTCTTTTTCTCAACAAAATCTGCAGGTAAAAGTCTTGCTGCGCGGTAAAGGGCAACCACAGCTTTGGAAGCATCCTGGGGTAAAATGGCATGTTCATGCCCTAGCAAATCATGTGACATGGCACCTTTGGCATATCCCAGTTCCGATGCTTTTTCCTGTGTCATCACGAGGTAATCGCAACCGACTGTCAATTGTGTGTAGATCCTTTTTTTAAATTCATCATTAAAACGGTCAGGTACTTTTTCCAGCAATTCAGTAAGGGAAATGATCATGGCACTTTGGGCAGGGCTTTCCACCCACAGCGTACCTGCATCCTGCCATCCTGCACCCACTTTGGTGAAATGTTTTCTCCTTTCAAGCATATCTACAGATGAAAATGGCACCGTTGAATCCCAAAGGATGTTTTCACCAACCTTTAAACCCCGATCTTTGAAAATAACATCGCCGGAGTTGTCAATTTCAATATTCCATTCCCCTTCTTCTACCACATCTTTAAATTCGGCTATCCACCAGTGACTTTTCCATCGTTCGCCCCAATATTTTAGTTTGGTCTGATACTTTTTTTCATTTTTGGTTGGAATCAATAGGCAGTTCGCACCATCCGAAAGGATCTCCTTTTTCGGGAATCGAAGGATAATTTTTACAGGTAAACCTTTTTCGTATCCCACTTGCGAAAATAACAAACCGGAGACTCCGTCTGCGGGGTTTACAGCCTGTGATTGAAAAACCGGGAAGTCCAGGTTTTTACATGTTTCGTTTTTTGAACCGCTTGTACAAGCAGATAAAGTAACACCTGCAATGGCGGTACCTGCCAGGGATGTTGATTTGATAAAATCCCGTCTGGATTGTTTACTGGTTGATTTCATATTAAAGTGCAGATTTATTTTTTATCTAAAGATAAATAATTTATTAATCCAATGGTATAGTAGAAGGGTACATCACATATTTGCTGAATGCTCCATTCAAATGTTACAATTCCGGATGGTTTAGTTCCAGTACCTGCGGCAACGCGAGGGATCAACAGGAAATGCAATGCTTCGGTATCCGTCTGTACCGTCTTTTTCAGATATATTAACTTTAGTGACTTAAGATGTAAGTTATTTAATATGAAATATATAAATTTCAAAATATAAAATGAATTCCGACGGCCTTGGTGTTACTTTGAGATTTGGTGTCTTGGTGGCAGAAAAGAAAACCGCCACGAAGTCACGAAAACACAAAGATTCACGAAAATGACAACCGCCATATTTAATTAAAGTAGATGTTTTCACAAGTCTACAGTTGCCAACACGAATTAAAAAGCTTGTGAGTAATTTTGCCGATGCACTCACAACATTACTGATAA
>CAZAMT010000300.1:0-4991 GCA_964486145.1 uncultured Bacteroidales bacterium | reverse complement strand
ATGAAAAATGATTTAATAATAATGTTTTCAGGAGATGTTTGTTTTTGTGGAAATTTCAGAAAAGCGTTTCACCAGGCTTCGGATATATTTCAATCTCAACTTTCGAATTTACTGAAACAAAGTGACTTTCATGTGACAAACTTAGAAGGGCCTATTGTTGAAGCAGAAACAGACGATATTCATTCATTAACCAATCCGGCAGGAATTATATCATATTTAAAAAAACACCACATTGATGTTTACAATGTTGCCAACAACCACATGTTTGATTTAAAAAATGCCGGATGGCTAACAACACACGATGAACTTAAAAATGAAGGGGTTAAATTTCTGGGAGCGGGCAATGATCTGGATGAAGCTTCGAAAGTTTTGTATTTAAGCAAAAAGGATGTAAAGGTTGGCTTGATTTCCATATGTGCTTACAGTAATGATTATGCGGATTATGAACAATCTGGTACATTCAGTTCATCCAAAAAGAAATTATTGAATCAAAAAATAACTGAATCAAAATCAGAAGCGGATTATACAGGTATTATTTTTCATGGTGGTGAAGAATATTCGTTTTTTCCTTCTCCTCAAAAAAGACATTTCTTGAGAAGCCTGGCCGCAAAGCATAAGCCTGATTTTATTGTTTCACATCATTCACATACACTCCAGGGAATGGAGCAAATTGGAAAATGCATTGTTTTTTATTCATTGGGCAATTTTATTTTTGACTATCCACCCCATCGCCAGTTTGATGGCACTGAATTCGGAGGATTGTTACAATTACATTTTACAAAACAAGGTATTCATCACAATTTACACCTAATTACCATAAACCGTGACATTGCAACTATTAGTGTTACAAAAAACGACGCGTACCTTCATAAGATCTGCAATTTTTCAAACTATCACAAAAAATGGCAGCGTGAGGCGTACCGTGTAATCACAGAACGTAAAGAAATACTACCAAATACCGAAAAGTCATTAAAAAATGAACCTGTTTCAAAACTATTGATATCAAAAAGATTCTATGCCAGAATTTTAACCATTGTTGGTTCAAAAAATCTGCGAACTCGTTATTTTGCAGCATTCATTCATTACCTAAGATCGAAAATAAACCGTGACAAACATTGATTTAAGATTAAATTCAGGATTTAAATGGTTTCTATCAGGAAATTGCAGGGCCAAAGGATATTTATTCGATCAGAAGAACAACTTTTATGAAAAAGAAGCGCTGGCCGGTTATTTTGCAACCGTTAAAAATGAACAATCGTTTATTTCAAAACTCACCGGGACAAGTGGGCTGTTCAGTGTTATCATTGAAATGGAAAATGAATTGTTCTTTGCAGTTGACATCGTTCGCATGTTTCCTCTGTTTTTTTTTAGAGAGCATGACGATTTCTGGATTGGAGATGATCCTATATATTCACCTGAAGAAAAATCAATCGATCCGGTAAATAAGAATGAATTTCTGTCAACCGGCTATGTTACCGGAGACAGGACACTACTAAATTGCACCAAACAATTAAAAGCCGGCGAGGCAGGTATCCTTCAAAATGGTATACTTACAATTAAACCATACACCGATTATTTACCAACTGACATCCGCAAATATTCCTCAGTCTCCGCAGCGAAAAAAGACCTCAGAAATCTTCTTCAGGATGTTTTTGATAAATATTTGCAAGCCTTTCAACATCATCACCTGGTACTCCCGCTGAGTGGTGGATTTGATTCCCGGTTAATTGCATGTATGCTAAAAAGATATGGATTTAAAAATGTTACATGTATTACCTATGGCCGTCAGGGAAATAATGATGCTATCACAAGCGAAAAGGTAGCAAAAAAACTGGGCTACCCATGGATTTACATTAAATATGATGATGCATTGATAAAAAACTATATTCATGATATCACTTTCAAGGCCTATGTAAATTATTCAGCAAAATATGCATCACAATTTTTTATGCAGGAATACTTTGCTGTTAAACATCTCCGGGAACATCATCTCATACCTGAAAGTGCGGTTTTTATTCCAGGCCATTCCGGTGATTTCCTGGCAGGCAGTCATCTTTCAGGAAGAATAGCAGATTGGGCTTCACCAAAAAAAATTGCCTCCGAAATTTTGAATAGAAATTTTGTTTTGAATAACGTTTATAAGAAATACAGGCGTCTGTTTTTCAATGAAATTGTTGATTTTACTTCCCAAAAGAATGCCCCTGCATTTGCAAAAGTTGAAAATTGGGACTGGCAGGAACGACAGGCAAAATACATCGTTAATTCATGTAATGTTTATAATTATTTCGATTACCGGCATTGCTTTCCGTTTTGGGACTTTGCATTGTTTAATTTTTTCAAAAATTTGCCCTTCGAATTAAAATTCAATAAAAAGCTGTATGATGCAGTGGTATTTGACATTTTCAAAGAATTTGATGTTTCATTTGATTCAGACAAAGCAATGAATCAACCTCCTGCCTGGAAAACCAGCATAAAACAATCGGTTAAAAGTATGCTGCCAGCCTCTTTCCTGTATTTTTTACATAAAAACAGGAAGGATCCTCATTATTATGGTCCAATTATTCAATACATGGTATCTGATATGAAGAACTCGGGTTATAAGGTAAATGAAAATGTACGTTACCGGAATGCCATCATTGCACAGTGGTACATATACAAATTAACCCGCCAGCGGGAAAATGGCCTGTTAGCACCGATTATTTAGCGTTCATTTTATGCTGAAATCCTATGAAACTCCAAATATGCAAACACAAACATGGCAGTCAAAAAATTGACCCTTACTATTTATTCAATACGGTAAATGTCCATCATTTTTCAACCTTTACGCCTTTCCAGAAAGCAACATGTTCTTTGATGTTTTTTGCAGCATCTTTTGGCTGGGCATAGGTCCATGCAGCATCTTCGTTTTTCTGTCCGTTTACCTCCAGTGAAAAATAACTTGCCTCACCTTTCCACGGACATCTTGTCCGTTTTTGTGATGGGATGAAATACTCCTTTTTAATGCTTTCGGGTGGAAAATAGACATTCCCTTCCACGCTTTCATACTTGTTACTTTCCGCGATAACCACATCGTTCCACACTGCTTTTGCCATTAGCTTTAATTTTGATTTGTAGATACTTAACAAACAATGGTTAGTCAAAATGGTTCGATTATTTGCACATTTTTTGCAAATAAAATACAGTTTTATCCACTGTAATACCTTTCCAATCTTGTTTTAAAAGATTCCCGGTTGTAATGATTTATTTCATCAATAATCCGTCTTATATCTTCGCTTCGTTCCTCTTTTTCATCCGCATTCAATCCCGCATCTTTCCTGAATACAATATTTTCGATTCCATATCCTTGTACATCGAGTGACATAGCAGCAGCGGCATCAAATTCATCAAATACAATGACCGTAGGTAACCTTGAGGCAGAATATTGTTTTACAGCATTCAATACCGAACTGCGTATATAAGCAATCTGTGGTTCGCTGAGGTATGAAGCCGCCAGTAACAGCTTCACGAGATCAATTTTTGCAAGCTGGTGCAGCTTTTCCTGGTCCTTCAAACGCTGATAATCTTTCCTTTTGGTGCCCAGAAATGTTTGGATCATGCTTTCCGGGATATTCTGAAGATCTCCTAACCTGTTTTCTTCTTTTTTTATTTTGTACTCTTTGATGGCATATTTTTGATTGACAGGGGCATAATATTTCCATTTTTTCGTACGCCTGTATGATTCTGTTACAGGTTTGGGTTTCCATTTTGTATCCGGCCTTTTCATTAGAGGAGCCGTAAGGGAAAGATTTTCAGTTTCGAGCGCGTATAACAGGCAATTGGTGAAATGCACCCAACCACCACCTAACGATTCGTGCAATGCTCCCCAGAGCGTTTTATTAATGGTTTCTGAAGATGGATTAAGTGATTCCCGATTACGCACACTGTTAACAAATTTATCGTTCAGAGAAACCGGATAGTACACGAATTCAGAGTTAAAATCACCTGCGCTACCGGGTTTGATATGAAATAAATCGTTTATATTTAAGGATAATGATGAATCATTGGAAAGCTTAAGAAATATTTCATAATCCAGTTCCCAGTGCATTTCCGAGATTTCAGAAGATTGATTCTGAGCCATTGTATTAATGGCTGTAATTAACCAAAAAACTAAAAGCAACGCGTGTACATTCTTCATTGTTATCATAATTCGTTGATGTAACCAATTTATTTAAAACAAACGAAGTAGCATACAAAAGGATAGCATGAGTTATCAAAAGTTATCAACGAAAAAAGAGGCCGGTTGGCCTCTTTTTTTAATTTTATGAATCTTTAATTCTACAAATATACTTCCCAACCAGTTTGACGATGTCCACTGGCAACATAAATCTCAAAATCTTCTAAAGATTCAAAATCACCTTGTTGAATTGGTGTATATGTAGTATCAGAGCCACTAACATTCATATCAATTAGATAGGTATATACTACGGAATTAAACTGCAATTTAAGATATATACTGTCAGAGGGAGCATTTTGCATATCAGCATAAACCTTAGCAGCATCCTCTAAAATTTTCCCCTCAAGTAATTCTACCTCACCATATGCTATTGTGTCCTTATACTCAGCACCGTCAACTTTCGGAAAATCACTTGGTAGTCCAATTTCGTACAGATTTAATGCTGGTGCTACACCATTAAACGATTCCTGGGAACCGTTTAATTGAAATTTTGACTTATAAAATAAATAACCAAGATCATCAAACCAAACTTCATTTGATTTATTATCCGCCGTATTATATGTTAATAACATATCACCATGATAATCGAAGTCGCGAACTGTTCCATCTTCAAATTGCAATTGATAATACCAATCTCCAGAATAGTCAAAAGCTTCCGTAGCTCCAGGTTCAAATTCCTCTTCACACGAAGAAATTACAAGAGCTATAAACATTATACCGAATACATATATTATTTTACTCATTTTTATTGTTTTTTATTGTTTTTCAAGTGTGACAT
>CAZAMT010000299.1:0-5075 GCA_964486145.1 uncultured Bacteroidales bacterium | reverse complement strand
CGTTTCACCTCACCCGTTCCGTGAAACACAACAATTTTTAAGTCGGCCACGCCAGTGGCGGGTAAGTAAAGCGCTATTTCATTTCACTTCCCGAAACAATTTCGGGACAGGCTATACCGCTCAACTTAGGTCATACTTAATTTATAACCATTTCTTTAGGTTTTTTTAATAATTGTTCATTAACTTTAATGTAACTTTAATATACAGGTTTTTCGTACTTTTGTAGTATTGGATTATTTAAAAACCATAAAAATATATGCATATGAAAAAGATGTACACATCCTTCGTAATTTTAATTTTTGTAGTTTCTGCAGCATTATCGCAGGTGACCCTTACTTACGAAACCCACGCCCTGGCCGCTGATAACCTTAATGAAATGAAACTTACTGAGTGGGTTGAACCTGGCATGGCCGGTGAAAATCAGGCATGGGATTTCTCCGAACTTGCGGCATCCAAAGATTTTCAGGGTTCTATTGCTCATTCCTATGAAACTCCAAAAGGAAATTTGTTTCCGGATGCCAATGTTGAATTGAATGAATTTGGAAACAGTTTTTATTTTAAGTTAACAAGTGACAATCTTGAACAATACGGATTGGTAAACAATTCCGGTAAACTGGTCATTAACTATGACAGACCTTTTGTTAAAATGAAATATCCGTTTGCCTATGGAGATTTTTTCAGCGGTAATTATGGAGGAGCCTATTCATTTGCCTCGGTAAATGCAGAAATTGAAGGAACCTATTCCGTTGAGGCCGATGGCTATGGTTCATTGAAACTTCCCGGAGGTCTTTTTGCTGAGAATACATTGCGAGTGAAAACCATCAGGGAATATGACAGGATATATGGAAGTCGTACCACACAAATGAAAGTGACAACTTTTCGCTGGTACTCCAATAATATTCGTTTTCCTTTGCTGGTGCTTACCACCATGGAATCAACCACAAATGGTAAAACCTTTACTTCTCATCAGGCTGCGTACCGTGAAAACCTGGCAACAAATGTTACAAATCCATTCATAGCCGGAAACAGCTTGAACGTATATCCCAATCCGGTTAAGTCGGTGTTTAATTTGAGCTATCATGTTGAGTCAGAAGGAAGGGTTTTGATTGAGATTTTTGATAATGCCGGAAGACTTGTTTACACTGTCCTTGATGAAACACAAAAAGCAAATACTTATAACATTGAGTTAAATGCTCAGGAACTGGGGCTTGCCAAAGGTATGTACATTGTTAAAACCACGGTTGATGGTGCGATGATGACAAAACAACTGGTCAAAGAATGAATAATATTTAATTGTTGGCTGTTGCCAGTCAATAATGATTTTTTGGTACTACTGCGAATTTAGTGGAAAGGACTGAGTATAACCTAAGTTGAGCGGTACGAACACAGTGAAGTAGCGCTTTTCCGCCCAGGCGGATAACCCCTGTTTACCCCGTGAATCGGGGACATAGAAAATGTTACATTTCACTGAATGGGTGGCGTGAAATGCTTACATTTTCTTCGTCGATTGAGCGTAATCGCTCAATTTGGGTATAAATAAAGAAATTAATTGCTTAAAGTGGCAGTGGCAGTAGCAGCAGTAGAAGGAAGTAATAGCAATCTCGTGATTTGCGAAACTGCTACTGCTACTGGTTCCTGCCACTTACCTGTTTTGTTCGTTTAATCCATGTTCTTTTCTTCCACCCAAAATCCGCAAAGGTTTATCAAATTAATTACTGTATCGTTTGCGCATTCGATTAAGCGCATCATCTCATTTGGCCTCATACTTCACCCAAATAAGTGATTTGCTAAATCGGGGTTCCACTAAAATGGTAGTAGAACCGATTTTTTTGCCCTTCTGTTGAAAAAATGCATATTTTTATTACCTTTACACATGCCGTTAGAAAGCATTTTATGGAAGTCGTGATACAACTTTTTAGTCATGCTGTAATGAATGTTCATGTAGAAAAACAGGTTACTAATCATGATTAAATATTTGTAATCAACAGAAAAACAAGGAAATAACAATTGTATTGCACACTCTTCCTTTGTCAAAGAAATAATTGTTTTGATGTAATAAATATTTCTAAAAGCGTATGATGTACGTAAACCCGTTTTAAATAAAAAACGTTAACTTAAATGAACAACGAAATGCATAATTTAAATAAAGTCTCATCGTTCGTTCAAAAAACCCAAAAATTCTTTGTCATCTTTGTGATTTTCCCCTTTATTAGCAGCGGGGAGCACGAGATATCTGAAAATTTAAGAAAGCTGGAATCTACGGCAACCATGCGTATAACAACGCAATTGCTTGGTAAATTGGTCAATGAAAGTGGCGGGGATAAAAGCCGTGACCATTCCTGGACCAAATACTGGGGATTAAGTTATTACAAATTAAGCAATAATAAACCTGTCTGGACAGATGGGTTCGTGCCAAATGTTCACGCTGCCAGCCTTGTTGAGCTTGTTTCCAATGCTCATAATTATGGTTTATTTCCTGAAAAGCTTAATGCAAACCGTTTATTGGAACTTGAAGAAGCTCTTGCATCCGAAACCAATATTGATCGCTTGTATAAGTTACGCGCACATTACGAAATAGTGGCCAGCGGAACCGCGCTTAAATTCATATCTCAACTGAACAGGGGAATTGTTGCAACGGATAGCTTGTTTCACCAATATCCGCGAAATGGGGATTCATTCACACATTGCCGTTATTATCTTTATGAATCTTTAACTTCAAGCGATTTTAAAAATCACATTCTCAAAGCTCAACCACGCAACAAACCCTATGAATCATTACAGATAGCATTGAAGAACTGGTTGGCCAGGGTGGAACTGAGCAATACATTCATCACTCTGCATGAAGAAAACATGCTCCCTTCTTTGTGTAATGCATTGAATTACCACGGTTACAGGATTAGCGTGGAAGAAACAGATTCCATCAGGATATCGAATATCATTAAAAGTTTCCAAAGGGGAAATGGTCTAACCGCAAGCGGGCTCCTCACCGAAGAAACCAAAAATGCATTGCAACGCAGCAATTACGAAAATTTTCTTCAGATAGCTATTAATCTGGAACGACTGAAAACTGAAAGAATTCCGTTAACCAGTGATCTTGTCTTTGTGAACATTCCATCGTATCAGGTAAAAATCATACGTAAAGGTAAAATTGAAAAAATGTTTAAAGCAGTGGTTGGAAAACCGGTAACTCCAACTCCCGTAATTACAAGTAAAATTGAAAAAATTGTCACCTGTCCTAAGTGGTACGTTCCCAGAAGTATTGCAACACGGGAGATTTTTCACAAGATGAAAAATGATTCCATGTATCTTGAAAAGCGAAATTTCAGGTTACTTGACCGGGGTTTTAATGAGGTTGCATACAACGAACTTGACTGGAATGCCATAAGTCCTGTAAATTTTGACTATAAATTAATGCAACAACCCGGCGGTTCAAATGCTCTTGGGAAATTGAAATTTTTGTTTCCAAATCCATACAGTGTTTATCTTCACGATACACCTGCCAAAAGATATTTCAAAAGGGAAGCACGGGCATACTCACATGGATGTGTGCGACTTGACAATCCGGAACAGTTTGCCGATTATCTTCTGTCTGAAATTGTTGGAAAAGAAGATATACCTTCGGTAAATCAATTTATCCGGAATGGCCAAACCCGGGAGATACAACTGGAGCATCCGGTTGATATTGCCATTCGTTATTTAACCTGTGATGCAGATGAACATGAAAACCTGGTTTTTCTTAAAGATATTTACCAAAAGGATCAACCAATAATTGAGCAGATTCTGAATTAATTGAATAGGTGCAACAGGCACCTATTCAATTTCCTTTAAGCTTGTAGGCCCCCATATTTTTACATTGTCAACACTCATTTTCACCATTGGTTCTACCATATATCCAACAGAACCCAATATTAAAATACGATCTTTGATGGTTTCTACCGGCACTTCCATGTAGTTGATGTAAAATTTTGTTTCCGTAGTAACAATGTCACGACTTACTGCAATCTGATCCCACCCATTTTCACCGGTTCTTTCCATGATACCTTTGGTTAGGACTTTTTCTGTATGACCGTTGATTAAGATAACCTGGAAGAATATATCGTTGTTTGGTTCGTATTTCAGCCGCAGGTAATAATAATGAATAGAATCACGCAATCCGAAAACAAAACCAAATCCACTGGAGCTGTCTTTTATTTCTGCATGAAATTCACCCCTGAAAATAAAATCACCCAGCATAAAACTGTCGATCGTGCAAAGGGTATGAATGGTATCATTGTTTGTAATGGACAGCGCGTAATTATTTACCGGTCTTTTTACAATTTCAACTGATGCATTCTCGCTACAAATCAGCTTCTCTATTGATTCGGGACTGGCATAATAATCATGATACAATGTAACGTAAATTGACGGTACATGTTGGGCAACGGTTAACAGGGAAAAGAAAGAAAATGAAAGAGCAATGATATATTTAATCATATTTTAAACCTTAAGCGATTTTTATTTCGCGTGCTGGTTTTACTTTTGCTTCTTCCTTTTTTGGGAGATTTACAGTTAATATTCCGTTATCAATGTGAGCGGTGATATTATCTGAATTCACGCTCTCCGGTAATTCAAACGTTTTTTCAAAATTACCATATTGAAATTCGCGGCGTAAGTAGCCGTTTTTTTCATTGTTGATTTCTTTGTTTGCTGAAATTTTCAATTCTTTATGGTCAATATCAATTTTAATATCCTCTTTGACCATTCCCGGAACAGCCAGCTCCAAAGCAAAAAAATCGTTATCTTCCTTCACGTTGACGGAAGGTTCACTGATCCAAGTCCTGTCATCAATATCGGAACTGGTAATAAAGTCATTCAATAATTCTGGTAAAAATGAATTTCTTACAAATAGTGCCATTTTATTATCCTCCTATATTTTGTTTTACATTTATGGGTTTGGTCTAAAAAGCCTTCAAACTGCTGATTTTTATTGTTTTCACCCCTAACCCCTAAAGGGGAACAGCTAAAAATCAGCAGTTTGAAAAAGTCCCCTTTAGGGGATTTAGGGGTAAGGTGGCTTTTTAGACCGGACTCATTTA
>CAZAMT010000298.1:0-5113 GCA_964486145.1 uncultured Bacteroidales bacterium | reverse complement strand
TCATTTGTTCATACATTTTCATGTCACGCCTCATAAAGAAATAACTAAAATCACTATTATAAGTTGGGAAAAGGCGTGTTTGAATTGTATTAGGCCGTTCCGTGTCCTGAGCAAATGTATCTTCGACAGACCACAAAGATACTAATAAAACAGCGTAAAAATATACACTCCGAATTTGGAAATGTAATTGATTTTTATTCATCTTTATCTTATTAAAATTAATGTATTAACAAGACAAAATTAGATGATCCGCAGCCAAGGTATTTATTCAATAAGGAGTATGATTTATCCAAAAAGTATTATTTCTGTATGCTACTCGGTCTTATTCCGAATTTTTCATAAAAAGCGTTTGAAAAAGACCCTAAGCTGGTATATCCTGTCATCCATGCTGCTTCTTGCACAGTATAGTACTTTTCTTGAATAGCTTTAAAGGCTAATTTCAATTTTTCGTTTTTAATGTATTGATAAACTGGTAGCCCAAAAAGTTCTTTAAATCCATTTTTAAGTTTAAATGTATTTAAACCTGAAATTTTAGCTAATTCATTTAATGTAGGTGGGGATTCGATTTGAGAATGTAAGAGTTCTTTGATAAAATGGAGTTTATCGATATCCGCCGCTGTTAATTTTTGTTGAGTAACTTTTTGAATATTGAGTTGATGCAAATAATTGGCTAATAATTCAAATGCCTGGCTTTCAAGCATTAGAGTTTTAGATGTACCGATAAACTCACAATTCATAATTTTACCGATAGCGGAGTACATATCTGGATTCAATGAAATCGAATTTCCTCCAACAAAAGGTGCCTTGGGATTTAATATATTCTCAAGCGTTTGTTCTTCCCCAACAATTTGTTTTAGTTTATTGGGTTCAATAAACAGGCTCAACTTATTTATTGGCTTATCGGAGGCTATTTCATGCTGAATTGTAGTGTTGTTAAATGGCGCATAATAGAATGAAGAAGCTATTCCTGCTTGTTTTAGATATTTTTTTTTCTTCTTATCTATTGACACATTTATGGATATACTACCTGAAGCATAAAAGACAAAACCGATCATCTCTTTTGCAAGGCTTACTTCTTTCACTATATTTTTATCTAGTTTGAAATTCTCAGTCAGAATGAGAAAATCTTTTGTCATATAGCTCGTGTTCTTCATTCAGCTATTTTATTTTAACAAACGTCAACTCTTCATTTATGGTATTCAGGTAGTTGAAAACCCGAGTTTTTCTGAATCAATTTCAAATTTATCAATTTGTTTATGAATTTTTTTAACCGAACCAAGTTTTCTTTTCTCCTCAACAAATAAATATTAGGTTGAAGGATTGTATCATATTTCCTTTGCCAACATGTTCCATATTACTATCTCTAAATTTCTTCCTGGGGTATTCATGGCTGTAACCTTTCCTTTCTTATGTATTTACACGTTAGAAAAATCAAACCTTTGACTGGGTTGCTTATAAAATACGCGTAAAGAATTATGCAACAGATTGAATGACAAGCAAGTAATTGTAAAAGGAATGCAAAGAAAAAAATATCAGGCATCACACGATTCAGGCCGGGATAAACGCGCCAGCCCAAAAATTACTCTCCGGGCAATCGTATTTATATATGTTGAGCAAAAAACTATTCTTCCTCAACGTTCAACACATCTTTGATAGCCTTTTTGAACGAATCCTTTGGTAATGCTCCCATAGCCATTTGTGGTTGACCTTCGGTAGGTACGAACAACAGCGAAGGTATGCTCTGAATTCCAAACATACCAGCCAGTTCCCGTTCCTGTTCTGTATCAATTTTATATATATTTAACTTTCCGTTGTATTCATCAGACAATTCTTCGAGAATTGGAGCTACCATTTTACAAGGTCCACACCAGTCAGCATAAAAGTCGATTAAACAAGGCTTTTCACCTTCATATTTCCAATCCTTATTTTCCTCAAAATTGAAAACTTTTTCTTTAAATGTTTCTTTTGTTAAAAACTCTACCATTATGTTTTAATTTAATTTATGTTCTACAATATAATAACCGTCATTGGCTCATTAGGTTCAAAGTCCGTACCAACGGTATTTTTTGCCAGAAGTAACAAATAAATTGAATAAATTGTAATTTTGTCACCTGAAATATAACAAATTGTCATATTTACATATGAAGATATTTAAAGATAATAAAATTTTCCATATCATATCCAACATCATTACTTCTGAAAAGAAAGAAGCATTTGTTATCGGCGGATTTGTGCGTGATATGCTTCTTCAACGGCCATCCAAAGATATTGATATCGTTGTGGTTGGCAGTGGCATTGAGCTTGCGGGAAAGGTTGCAACAGCCATTGGCAAAAACACGAAAGTAACGGTGTTTAAAAGGTTCGGAACAGCTATGTTGCGTTACAATGATCTTGAAATAGAGTTTGTTGGGGCACGCAAAGAATCATACAATGAAGATTCCCGCAAACCAGTGGTAGAAAACGGCACCCTTGAAGATGATCAAAATCGACGGGATTTCACCATCAATGCCCTTGCTTTAAGTCTCAATAAACACAATTATGGCGAACTAATTGATCCCTTCGGAGGACTGCGAGATCTGGAAAACCAAATAATCCGTACTCCCCTGGATCCTCACATAACCTTCTCCGACGACCCGTTACGTATGATCCGTGGAATACGTTTTTCAGCTCAATTGCACTTTCAGATTGAACCAAAAACATTCGCGGCAATCAAAAAAAATCATTCGCGGATAAACATCGTTTCATTTGAACGTATCTCCGATGAACTTCATAAAATCATGATGAGTGATCAACCTTCAACAGGATTTAAACTGCTTGAAGCATCAGGATTGTTAAAACTGATTTTGCCCGAGATTGATAATTTAAAAGGCGTAGATACGGTTAAAGGGCAGCAACACAAAGACAATTTTTATCACACCATCGAGGTGTTGGATAACCTCTGTAAACAATCAGACAATTTATGGTTGCGGTGGGCAGCATTGCTGCATGACATTGGAAAACCACGTACCAAAAAATACATTGACGGCCAGGGATGGACCTTTCACGGTCATGATTTTCTGGGAGCAAAAATGGTTCCCGGTTTATTCAAACGCATGCGTCTACCCATGAATGATAAGATGAAATACGTTCAAAAACTTGTGCAACTTCATCTTCGTCCCATTGCCCTTGCTGAAGAGGAAGTAACTGATTCGGCCGTTCGCCGCTTACTCTTCGATGCAGGAGATGATGTTGATGACCTTATGCAGTTATGCGAAGCCGATATTACTTCAAAAAATGAAAGCAAAGTAAAAAAATACCTTAAAAACTTTGAAATGGTGAGGGAAAAGCTGGTTTCCATCGAAGAAAAGGACAAAGTCAGGAATTTCCAGCCTCCGGTTACCGGTGAAACCATTATGCAAACATTCAACATCAAACCCAGCAGAGAAGTTGGTATTATAAAAAATACCATTAAGGAAGCAATACTTGAAGGCGAAATTCATAACAATTATGATGAGGCCTATGCTCTGATGCTAAAAAAAGGTGCCATGCTCGGACTAAAGCCACAGCAAAACAATTAGTCTGCCATGTTCTTACAGGATATTTTTTATCAAATTGCTTACAACCTTCATGGTTTATTGATATAAAATTTAAAACTTTTTATCCCCCCTTAGGAAGTGTAATTTGATACATCACTCCCATTCAATCAAAATCACTTTTGCTCGTTTGAATCATTTTTATACTCACCGCAAAAATCCAGATTAACGGTGGTACATTTGCTACAATTGTTGGCCCCCAACCGGCCACATTATAAAACCCATACGTATCTGCTTCTCCTCCATACATTGCAGGTATTGCTAAAATACATGTTATAAAACTGAACCAACTGAACCAGCCAATCCATCGCGGCAAAATGTTCGTTGCCAGAATCGCATAACCCACGGTAGCCATATAAAAACCAGTTACCGCGAAAGCAATGGACCCGTTATAGATAAGCAATGTTCCGTAAACCAAAGTTTTTACACTTTCTACATTTACATTTTCTTCCAATGATAACAGAACAGCGGCTCCTTCCAGGCCATCAGCAACAAGACTTACGCTCCACCAAACAACACCAGCAGCTACCGACAAAGTTCCAATCCATTCAAATTCTTTATCTTTGAAAATAATCAGTTGCCTTAATCCAATAAATAATATCATCCAACACATATACATCAGCATGTCCATAAAAATCCTGGTAAACGCAATCGTATTTATTTTATTAAGAAATGTGCTATGCAATAATGCATTGCTAATTGGTCCGGCATCCCCGGGCATAATCCATAACGGAATTTCAAAGAGCAGTAAAAATCCACCCATTAATCCAAAAATACCTGTCCATTTAATAATTTTCTTTTTACTCATAGTAGCTTTAATTTTAGTTTAATTGATGGGTTTGATGCTAATTTAAAAAAAATGTACCATGATTTGTTCTACCATGGCAAATTTACAAGTAAAAATATTTTATTATGCTATCTGTTTTCCCTTTCCTTTTCCTTTACATAGCGATCCCATTTATCCGACATATCTTCATAAAGCACACCCTGAGCATTTTTGCCTGTTTCCGCGTCTATCAAACGTGCATAATAAACTTCTCCGTCGATAACCAAAAATCTGCATGACCTTTCCCCGGATTTGCCTATCTTTTTATGAGCGAAAAACTCGAAAATATCAGAATCATTTGCGTCCAATGCAAATACTTCCCTTTCAAAAACTTCAATGGGTTTACCCGTTTTCTTTAGCTCATTGTATACCTCTTGTGCCAGTTTCTGTATATTCCGTGGGAACGACGGTACTTTTTTGGGTTCATATCTCTGGCCAAATAAGGTTAAACTACTTGATATAAAGAAGAATATAACAACATAAAGAATTTTTTTTGTCATGATATTTTGTTTATGAATTTTCAATTGTTCTCATATACTATGGGGATATTAAAAAGTTACTGCTTTGGTCAAAATTGAAATGAACCATTTATTTTTTTTTAGATATTCGCGCGTGCTTCAGTCGTTTTTTCCTAACTTTCAGATTTAATAAAAACTAAAAACATGAAACAGACCATGATTATATTTTAAAAACACACGCACATGATTATTAAAGG
>CAZAMT010000297.1:0-5137 GCA_964486145.1 uncultured Bacteroidales bacterium | reverse complement strand
CTAAATGAAGACCATTGATAATGTAAAGGTTATAAATGCAAAAAAACCAGGTTTTAAGAAACCAAAGGTTTGTAGCGCCGTAATTTAAATGAATAGGAAATTTATGTACATTTATCAATAAATATATTTCTTTCAAGTTAGATGAAACCGATGAACAACACCAGCTAATATATATGAACCTTCAGTCATATTTTCATTACACGGTATTTCTAATATTTCTGGCATTCGCCATTTATACCCTGATAAGTAGCAGGGTGCGTTCACGCATGCATGTACTTTTCGGGTTTTTATTTCTCAGCTTTGCCGTATGGAGCCTGTCATTTGCATTTATCAATAATCCGTATGTCGATAAACAGGTATTGACCTCCATTATTGATATCACTTCCGTGGCAAATTTACTTTTTGCCCCTCTGATTTATGTTTCCATCAGTATGTTTACAGGCTTTCGAAATGGAGAGAAAATCATTATTCCGTTGCTAATCGTTTACATCATCCTTGGCGTCTACTTTCAGTTATCGGGGGAATTAGCCTACGCATCACATAACGATAATTCGTTTCAGTACTGGAACATTGACTATGCAAATAAAACAGTTACCCTTGCTATCAATTTGATTCATAATACATTGATCGTTATTAGCCTGTTTCAATTATATCGTTTTATAAATGCCTCAAAAAACAAGATACGTAAGAAACAAGGAAAGATAATACTGATTACCGGATTAATTTCGTTCTCATTGGCATTTCTCAATATTTATGTAAGTAACTGGCTTGAGGATTTATATTACATTCCATACATGCCCGATTTTTTCCTGCTGATTTTGGCATCAGGAATTCTGTACAGTATCATTAAACTAAGGCTTTTTGAGATTTCTCCTTTTACAGTTGCAGATAAAATTGTTGAGTTGATACCTGCAGGATTATTTTTAACGGACGAAAACGATCGAATTATTACAGTTAACAGAAGTTTACTTAATTTAACCGGATATCGCTCCCATGAATTAATTGGTAAAAAGGCATTTCAGTGGTTTAAAAACCTGAATGTGGAAAAATCGGTTGATTTTCAATGCCCCGAAAAAAATCAAAGAATACAAATAAAATCAAAAAATAACTTCACTTACGATGTGTACATTTCAAGTGAAATGGTGTACGATGACAATCAGAAAATAAGGGGTACCATCTATGTTTTGGAAAATATTACTGAATTGATCAATGCCCAAAATGAACTTACATCACTAAATAGCACATTGGAAGAGAAAGTTAAAACCAGGACGGCAGAACTTGAAATTGCAAGACTGAAAGCTGAGGAAAGCGACCAGTTGAAATCGGCGTTCCTGAAAAACATGAGCCACGAAATCCGCACCCCTATGAACGGTATTCTTGGCTTTTCACAGCTTTTACAAAACGATAAACTTCCCGAAGAAAAAAAACAAAACTATATCAGTTTTATTATAACCAACGGACAGCATCTGTTAAGTATCGTGAATGATATTATCGACATCTCGATGCTTGAAACCGGTGAAGTGATTTTAAAACATGAGCCGGTTTGCATTAATGAACTAATCATGTCTGTTTTTACAAAGTATTACGAACAATCGCAAAACAAAAACCTCGAGTTTCTATTTGACAAAAGCTTGAATAATGCTGCCAGCACAATATATTCAGACAACGACCGAATCAGGCAAATTCTGGATAACCTGCTTAATAATGCCTTAAAATTTACTTCCGCCGGAAGTATTTCTTTTGGTTATGAAATAGTTTCGGATTATATGCAATTTTTTGTAAAAGATTCAGGAATTGGTATTGAAGCAACAGCACACCAAAAAATATTTGAATATTTCAGACAGGTTGAACTGGGTATCACGCGCCAGTTTGGCGGAACCGGACTGGGTTTATCCATATCAAAAAAGCTTGTTGAATTAATGGGAGGCAGCATCTGGCTTGATTCCATCCCAAACCAGGGAACGACATTCTACTTTAGCCTGCCTTACAAACCAGTTCAATACCTAAAACCGGAAATTGAATCCTAACCTGGACAAGCCAAAACCAAACAGGTTGCCACCAACAATGAAAAAGTATGGATCCTTTGAATTCAATAATCAATTTGCAATAGGTTAATCAATTCCGATAACACGGAAAAATTTCATTCCGGATAAATTTTTCGTTAAAAAAATCTGGTAAATATTTTACACCACTTTAAAAACTTGGTATTTCGTTTACTATCATTCCAAAAAAAAATGTAATTTACTTAAAATTTTGTCTGAGGAAGAACATATGGAATACGATCAGGAATATGTGCATGCTTTAAAGGAACGAATCAAGAGACTGGAGAAAGAAAACAAACGGCTAACTGATAAAGTCCTTAAGAAAGAAAACAGTAGCTTTCAGGAGGGTGACAAGATATTTAACCATCTTTCTATGGATCTCCCTGATGTGATATGGACGATGGATTTGGAAATGAATTATACTTATCTGAGCCCATCCACGGAAAAGATTTTTGGTTACAGTATTAGTGAAAGGGAAACAATAACCATTCATGATGTTTTCCCGCCAGAAACGATTGAACTTTTTAAATCAAAACTGGTCAGTCAAATGCAACTGGCAAAAACCAAACCAGAAGCAATTACCTCCACAAAAATTGAAGCCAGGGCCAACCATAAAAACGGTGAATCCTTTTGGGTTGAAGTTCACGCAGACTTTATCAAAGATGAATACGAAAATATCACAGGCATCCAGGGCATTACACGAAATATTACGGACAGAAAAAAAGCGCAGGAAAAATTGCAGCAAACTGAACATGCATTAAAAGAAAGCTTTGAAAATTTAAAATACATTTTAAAATACGACCCGAATGCCATTGCAGTTTTTGATGAAAACCTGCACTATATGTATGTAAGTGACCGCTATTTAAAAGACTATAACGTTGATGAAAAAGACATTACAGGAAGACATCATTATGAGGTATTTCCCGAAATACCTGAAAGATGGAGAGAAATACACCAACGTGCGTTAAACGGTGAAATATTAAAAAATGACGATGATTTCTTTGAACGACCTGATGGCTCAATAACATATAATCGCTGGGAGTGCAGACCCTGGTATAAAACCGGCGGCGAAATTGGCGGAATGATCACGTACACCGAAGTCATTACGAAAAGAAAAAAAGCAGAAATCAAACTGAAGGAGAGCGAGCAAAATTTAAAGATCATTACTGAAAACAGCAACGATCTCATTTCCCGCTTTTCCCCTACAGGCAAATTTTTATATGTATCTCCCTCCATCAAAAAACTGATGGGTTATTCCGTTGAAGAATTTAAAAACCGGCATTACCTGGACGGCGTATTCGAGCATGACAAAGAAAACTTAAAAAAGTACTTTATCAAACTTTTAGAAGGTGTAAATGATGAAGAAACCAATATCTCGCGCTTTTATAAAAAAGATGGTACCCTGATTTGGCTTGAAACATCGGCAACCCTGGTTTATAACGACCAGGGAAATCTTAAAGACATTGTAACCATAGGTCGGGACGTCTCAGACCGTATCAATAAAGAAATTGAATTTAAAAAAATTCATTCACGTTATGAAACCATTGCCAAATATTTTCCGAATGGTGCAATATTCTTATTTGATAATACCCTGACTTATAATATGGTTGCCGGTAAAGCACTATCATTAATAGGTTTAACTCCCGAGGATTGTACAGGCAAAAAAATCAATGAAGTATTTCCGGAAGATGTCCAAAAAGAAGCCATCCCAAATGGAAAAAAAATACTTGAAGGTCAAAATGTATATTATGAAGTAAATTATAAAAACATGATATTCGGTAACTGGGGAGTACCCATAAAAAATAGCGGGGGTCAGATTGAAGAAGCACTGGTTTTTGCTGTTAATATTACCGATTTGAAACGAAATGAGCAGGAGCTAATCTCTGCAAAAGAGAAAGCAGAACAAAGTGATCGGTTAAAGTCAGCATTCCTTGCGAACATGAGTCATGAGATAAGAACACCAATGAATGGGATCATCGGTTTCTCAGATATGTTAAATAAAATTGACATTTCCGATGCAAAAAGAGAAAGTTATATTAAAATTATACAGGATAGCAGCCACCAGTTGCTAAATATCGTAAATGATGTTTTGGATATTTCGAAACTTGAAACCGGGGAAATAACAATCAATGAAGAATCAATAAATCTCAATGACGTTCTCGCGAAGTTGTTTTCATTTTTTAATCCGAAAACCAAAGACAAAAACCTGATACTCATTACAAAGCCAGGATTACATTCGAAAGACAGCATCATCAAAATTGATCCAACCAAACTCAAGCAAATTCTGAGTAATCTGCTGAGTAATGCGATAAAATTTACAGACAAAGGTCATGTAAAATTTGGATACGAGGTACTGAATGAAAAATTACATTTTTTTGTTGAGGATACCGGGATTGGCATACCAAAAAAGATGCATGAGGTAATCTTTGAAAGGTTTCGGCAGGTTGATTACAGTGCTGATCGCCATTATGGAGGAACTGGTTTGGGACTCTCCATTTGCAAGAAATTAATTGACCTGTTGCAGGGAAAAATCTGGGTTGAATCAGAACCGGAGAAAGGTACAACTTTTTATTTTACTGTGCCTTATGTGAGGGCATCGGAGCATACCAGGCCGGAGCCAACGAAGGAGCAATCAGGAAATAAAATAACCGGAAAACAAACCATATTAATTGCTGAAGATGAAGTTATTAATTACATATTTCTGAACGAAATCCTTGAAGAACATAATTTTACTACCATACATGCCTGCGATGGCAAACAGGCCGTTGATTTATGCACTGCACATCCCGAAATATCCGCTGTGCTGATGGATATCAAAATGCCTGTTATGAACGGTTTTGATGCCACACAGCAGATAAAAAAATTGAGACCTGAATTACCCGTGATTGCCCAAACGGCTTATGCAATGACAGAGGACCGTGATAAAGCCTTACAATCCGGTTGCAACGATTATTTATCGAAGCCAGTGAACAAAAATGATTTGCTCGAAATACTTAACAAGTACTTAGGTATCAAATAAATACTTTTAAAAGATCCGACTTTAAAAAAAATGTAATCCAATGAAACACCCATGATTGAGTCAAAACATACAGCCT
>CAZAMT010000296.1:0-5157 GCA_964486145.1 uncultured Bacteroidales bacterium | reverse complement strand
TGTGCGTTGCCACAGTAAAGATACAAATTGAAAGCAATCAGTTTATCTATCTCCCATGGCAATTGTAAAAATCCGTTCTTAGATCTGCAGGAGTATGACGATCCGCAAATTACGCCGGAGCAAAATCAAGGCTTTGTTCCCCTTGGTACTGCTATTTCTTTGTATTCCTAACGCAGTCTGTCGCGTGCTTTGCAATTAGAGGGATTTCGTATACTCAATTCCTCTTTTACTACTTTTTCGAATTTACATTTCTTATGAAATGCTTATTGCTTATAACCCGACAACGTGTTTATATTGTAGAAAAAACAAAATACGCACTAATAATATTACCATTTGAAAGGATAATACCAGCCAAATCAAAAGAATGAGCGGAACTTAGTTATATTATTAATCATTAATGTAGAAAAGGTTTGGATGAATATAACCAAAGGATGCTGTGAGATAAAGCACCTTTATATGCTTAACTATGCTGGACTTCTTTAAACAAATATTTGAGCCTGAGAATAACACCAAATGGTATAATATCGTTTTACCATTTTTCCTTGAATTAATCTTACTGGCAATGATTAGCTTTCTTGTTTTTTTAATTTTATCCTAAATATGAGTTATCCGTATTTATCTTGATACTAACTTCCTCCTTTTTTATATACCTGTTATTATATTCTTTTGGTGTTATGCTAAAATACTCACGGAATTTTTTTGTGAAATAGCTTGGCTCTGAGAAGCCCATACGATAGGCCAATTCGGCAATATGAATTTGTTTGCCACACCGTAAAATTTCAGCGGCTTTCTTCAGTCGTACATTTCGTACAAATTCATTGATTGACTGGTTGGTAAGACTGTTTATTTTACGATAAAGACTCGCTTTGCTCATGCCTATCTCACGACAAAATATTTCCTGGTTAAATTCAGAATCCGATAAATTTTCTTCAATTATGTGAATTGCTTTTTCCAGAAAATCTTCATCCTTTGTTGTTAGTGCAAGGCCCTGGGGGATAATTTCAGTATCGGAGGCCATTTTTTCCCATATTTTTTCGCGGTTGGCAATTATATTTCGAACACGCTTCATGAGCAGATTCGGATGAAAAGGCTTTGTTATGTAATCATCAGCCCCGGTATCAAGACCTTCGACTTCACTTTCAATGGTTTTTTTGGCAGTTAACAAAATTACGGGTATATGACTGGTACGGACATCATTTTTTATCTCACTGCAGAACTGAAGGCCATCCATCACAGGCATCATAATATCAGATATAATCAAATCGAACTTGTTGTTGATGGCTTTTTTCATCCCTGCTTCTCCATCCGGTGCAGTTTTTACATGGTAGCTTTCAGATAGAATATCACTAATGTAATCAAGCAATTCTTTGTTATCATCAACAATCAGGATAGAGCTTTTCTTTTTTTGATCGGGCTGACTTTCAGGAAGTTCAATTTCTTTGTTTCTTATGATCGGTTCGGTTGTCAGCACGTTGCTGTAATCTTTGGAATAAAACTCAATCTCATCTTTTTGGTCGTGGATGTATGCGTTCGGAAAGGCTTTTCTTTCGACTGGCAGGAACAACAGAAACCTTGTTCCCAGTCCAACCTCGCTTTGAACAAATATAAATCCATGGATACGATCCACGAGGTCTTTTACCAGTGAAAGTCCGATGCCCGAACTAATGGATGAATGCCTTTTAACCGAATTGTTCTGGTAAAAACGGTTAAATATTTTTTCCAAATCGGAAGGTTCCAGACCAGCTCCCGAATCGGCTATTTCCAGCGTAATGTACCTGACGTTTGATAGTATTTTCTGGTTACTTTTTACCTGGTGCATGGTTTTTGAAAGTTTCTGAAACATACTTTGGGATTGTCCCTGCTCGCAGTTACGCACAGTTAACCATACATTTCCGTTACGCGAGGTGTATTTAAAGGCATTGATCAACAGGTTTGACAAAACCTTTTCAAGAATGTCGGGATCAAACCAAATATGGTTGTCCGTTAGATCATTATGGATATTCAGGTTCATCTGGTTGTCTTCAGCATATGTTTTGAATGATTCAAGAATGACATTTAAATATTGTTTGAAGTCAGATTGATATATCACCGGTTTCAATTTACCAACCTCAAGTTTGCGTATATCCAATAATTGATTTACAAGTTGCTGCAACCGACTTGCATTGCGGTAAACAAGCGCAAGCTTATCTTTCTTTTGGTAATCATTTTCTTTTTGAATAATACGTTCAAGAGGTCCGGTAATCAATGTGAGAGGGGTGCGCAATTCGTGTGAGATGTTGATGAAGAAACTAAGTTTCATCTCATCCATTTTGGTTTTGTTTTTTTCTCTTTCTCTAAGGATGGTATACCTTCTGTATGAAAAAACGGTTAAAGCAATCAGTAAACTATATATGGAATAGGCCCACCATGTGCGCCAGGGTGGTGGTAAGATTTCTATTTTCACTTGAGCGGGACTTTCATTCCATTGAAGATCGTCATTGGATCCTTTTACCAAAAAGTTATAGGTTCCGGGTGAAAGGTTCATAAAGGATACTTCATTTTTAGTTCCATTGGATATCCATGAATCGTGATAGCCTTCAAGCTTGTACATGTACTGGTTTTTCTGCGGATGTTTAAAATTGAGCGAACGGAAGGAAAAGCCGAAATTATTTTGGGTATGTTTTAAGGTAATTTGTTTTTTATACATGATCGATTTTCCTTCCAAAGGTGGCTGATTTACCTGAACAGTTGCTCCTGACAGGTACAAACCGGTAATGTAAACCGGAGGTACTTGATCATTGGAATAGATGCTGTCAGGAAATATCCGGTAAAATTCCTTCTCTGCGCACATTTGTAAGTAGCCGTATTTATCTGTTTCTATTCTGGTTGCTTTGGATGATAAGCCATCTTCGTTGTTATAGGTTACCAATGAACTGTCGCCAGGGTCATAAACAGTCAGATCACTATATGTTGCAATCCATATGCGTCCTTTAAAATCTTCGGTTATACTACTTACCGTTTTAATGGAAAGTTCCTCTGTATCGTAGAAGTTATGAAACCGTTCGTTTTTTGGATCATATTTGCTTGTTCCGCCACCAGTTCCAATCCAAATGCTTCCTTTCGAATCTTCATACAAACATTTAATATCGTTGCTGCATAACGAATTTGGGTTACTCGGGTCATTCTTAAAATAGGTATAAGTGCCATACTTACTATCATACTTTGCAACTCCATTAGAAGCTCCAAACCAGTAGTTATCATGATTATCTTTTAATATACAGGTAATTTTTTTCAAGGTAAGCTGGTCAACAATTTCTGAACGCTTTACCTCGATTTTAATAGGATCGAGCAGCCTGATACATTCCTGGGTAAATACCCAAATGAGGCCATTATTATCGCAATACAGTTTGAAAAAGTGATTATCGGTAAAAGAAGCAGGATCTTCCGGATCGGGCATTAACACTTTGGTAACTTTTTCGGTTACCGGATCAAACCGGAACAGCCCGTTTGAGGCACTGGCCCATAATTTACCCCGAATATCAAGTTCTAACCTTGTGATAATGTTACTGGATGAAGAAGATGTTATTTTCGAAAAATCAAATCGCCTTTTTACTTTTCCATCAAACGTTGCTTTTATTAAGCCATCACCCCAGGTTGACAACCAAACATTTTCATGGTTATCTATCCTTATTCCGGTAAGATAATCTCTGTACTGTTCAGGACTGTTTAGGGCATACCGCCATTTATTGAATCTTTTGTATTCCTGATCATATATTTCAACTCCGCCACCACCATAACCAATCCACATTAAATTCTGGTTATCTTCATAAATGGCCATTGCCTGATCTTTAATTTTACTACCGTTATTTCGGTTATTAAGATTAGCACCTGAATGTTCAACCTTATTAGATTCAGGATGGTATACACACAAACCATTAGAAGCCCCAATCCATAACCTGTCATCATTATCTCGTTTTAATGTATAAATGGATAAGTTTTCGTCGATCAGAGCTCTGAAAAATGGATGTTTATACGGATCAACAGTGAATTTTTTTTCACGGATATTAAAGGTATATATAATACCGTTGTATGCAGATGCCCAAATGATACTGTCGTTTTTGCCCTCAATGCTGACAATGGAATGGTCATTGATTGAACTTACAGGATAGGGAGGATAAAAATGATTAAAGGTGCCTTTATCCGGGTCAAACTCAATTATCCCACCTCCCCAGGTACCCAGCCATATTATCCCGTTGTCATCTTCGTACATGGTTTCTCCTGACCATTCACTGGTAGAGGTAGTATCCAATCTCTGCGGAAAATAATGTTCAAATGTAGTTTTTCCGTTTTTTCCTGTCACCATTTTATTGATTCCTTCACGCGTACTCACAAAGAAAGTCCCGTCTGTAAGTAAAATCAAATCCTTGATCCAGTTATTGCTAATGGTTGAAGAATCTTCCCTGGAATGGAAAAACCATTGAAATTTGTTGGTATGTTTGTTAAACCTGTTTAATCCATAATTTGTCCCAATCCATAATACTCCACTTGAATCCTCCAACATTACATTGATTTGATTATTGGAAAGGCTTGTAGTATCTCCGGGTATATGAAAAAATTGGTCGTATGTGTCACCATTGTACCTGTACAAACCATTATTTGTACCAAACCACATAAACCCCGGATTATCTTTGTAAAAACATCTGAATTGATCCGATTTCACACCAGGTTTATGTTCAATAGTTTTAAATTCATAATGTTGGCTATACAGAAACTGGAACGAAAATAAGATGGATAGTATGCAACTTAACGTTTTCATAAAATATTAAAAGTGTGTAGTTAGTATCGAAACAGCATGATGAAAATACAGTTTTTTTTTGTATTATCCTTAAATTTACTGAAAATTGTTTCCGCTGCAGCTATAGGCCAAACCAGGATCAAAAACCCATGATAACCAATGAATAAGAATGTGTCAGGCCAAGAAACAAATCATTATCCCTGTTTTCTGAACAAATAATCACATCATTCGAATTTATATTACAAGATTTTCAACTGAATAAAGCAGATATTTATAATGATTTTTTGAAAGGTACATGCATCTTTCAATATCTAACTGATAATCGTAAACAGTCGATTATAAATAATTTATGAACCGAGGACAACTTGCCCCGATTTATCGGG
>CAZAMT010000295.1:0-5166 GCA_964486145.1 uncultured Bacteroidales bacterium | reverse complement strand
TGATTGAAATGAGTGCCAAATTTCAGGTTTGGTCACAATTTTTAAACACATGAAAAAGTTAAAACAAACAATGTTGGCAATTACCACAGCACTCACTGTTGTTGCTGTTTTAAGTATCGGAAATGTTACCACTATTTATGCCCAAAATGACACAACCAGTGTTGTAACAATTTCAGGTAAGGTGGTTGATAAGGAATCGGAAGATCCCGTAATTTTTACCAATGTTTACATTGAAGGAACGAATGTTGGTACTGTATCAAATGGTGATGGCGAGTTTATCATAAAAATACCGGAATCCAGGATGAATGAGAACCTTGGATTTTCAAATATCGGATATAAATCGTTGGTACTTCCATTGGAATCTCTTCGAAAAAAAGAGAACATTATCATGCTTCAGGCTGCTACCATTCCTATCAATGAGGTTAAAATTCGAACAGACGACCCTGTAGAACTTTTACGAGCTGCTTTAAACAGGGTACCCGAAAACTACTACACTGTGCCTGAAAAAATGACTGCATTCTACCGTGAAACCATCAAGGAAAACCGAAATTATGTGGCTGTATCGGAGGCAATTATGCAGGTTTACAAAGCACCGTATGATAAACTGGAAAACGATCAGGTAAAAATATTTAAAGGCAGAAAGAGCCAGGATGTGAAGAACATGGACACCGTGCTGTTTAAACTGCAAGGCGGCCCAACAACAATGGTCATGTTGGATGTTGTAAAAAACCCATCCATCCTGTTGGGTGAAGACATCATCGAATTTTACGAATATAAGCTTGCCGGTGTCCTAAACGTTAATGACAGGCAAAGTTATGTTATTGAGTTCGACCAGAAAGATAATGTTGATTATCCATTGTACAGCGGAAAACTTTATCTGGACGTTGAGGACCTGGCCATTACAGGTCTTGAATTTAATCTCAGTGAAAAGGGAATTGACAAAGCTGCAAATGTGCTTGTCCGTAAAAAACCACTTACCATGCGTGTGGAACCTCTCGGAGCTTACTACCTGGTAAATTACAGGGAAGTTGATGACAAATGGTACTTAAACCATGCACGAACTGAACTGGTAATCAAATGTAAATGGAAAAAGCGACTTTTCAATAAAACCTATACCGCAATGTCGGAAATGGCAGTGACAGACAGAAGGCTTGAAAATGTGGATAGATTTAAACATCGTGAAATTGCTAAGCCAAACGATGTGTTTATTGATAATGTAGTGGAATATTATGATGAAGATTTCTGGGGTGATTTTAACTATATTAAACCGGAAGAATCCATCGAAGAAGCAGTTGAACGCATAAGCAGAAGACTGAATAGAAGAAATAATTAATGTGACATATAAGGTTTCATAAATAAATATACAAGTTAAGTTTAAATCATTTATCAGGCTGTCCAACGCTTTTGATGTACTTACAGGGCAGAGTAGTGCAAAGGAAGAAGAAGCAACGGACAGCCATTTCCTGATAAGGCGACTACCAAAAAGAATATCGACAAAATATTATGAGTTTTGGAAATAATTACAGAACTTAAAAGGCTGAATAACAAATCAACAGATAAAATAAATCAGTTGCAATTGGAAAAAGATCAGCCTGAACATATGAAGGATGAGGAACTGCTGGAACAAATAAAATCAGGAGATATGGATGCATTTGAAACTTTGTTTCGTAAATATTATGCACCATTATTTAATTATGCTCACACTTTTGTAAAACAAAAAGACGATGCTGATGAGGTAGTGCAGGATTTGTTTTTCAATATCTGGAAAAATAAAGAGAAACTGAACATCTCGTCTTCCTTTAAATCCTATGTTTATCGTGCGGTTTATAACAATAGCATTCAACGTATTCGTAAACAGCAAAAATCAATTTCATTGAATAAACGTCACGCTTTGGATGGCACAACCAGCTATCTAGAGCCTGATTTTATTCAAATTAAGGAACTTACGGATACCATTGAAAAAGTTCTTCAACAATTACCCGAAAGAAGCCGGAAAATTTTTGAATTAAGCAGATTTGAAGGACTAAAGTACCATGAAATTGCAAAAAAACTATCGATAAGTATAAAAACAGTGGAGGCTAATATGTCAAAATCACTGAAAACATTTAGAAAATATCTGAAAGAGTATAGAAATTTTATTTTATTATTTTAAAAATGCATGCAAATTACGAAAATAAAGGTGAGTACTGGGAATTGATTTCCAAAGTTGTTACAGGTGATGCGGATACCCGGGAATTATCTTTGTTCGAAAAATTATCCGTACAAAATCCGGAATTTTCCGATCTCTACAAAAAAGCCAAAGAAGACTGGAACCTGGTTTCCGGTTATAAACCCATATCCCGTAACGAATTGGATATTGCCTGGCAAAAGCAAAAACAACGCATTAGCCATGTTGAAGTTGACAAACAGGAAGCTACTATAAAAAGCCTTAAGATTGTTCCTTTCTTAAAATTTGCAGCATCCATTGTTCTTATTTTTTCCCTGTCGTATGCAGGTTTGAGGGTATACAATAAACTTCAGAGCAACAAACAAAATACATTCATAACCGAACGGGCTGAAACCAGGCAGGAATTAGCATTGCCCGATGGCTCCCTGATTACATTAAACAAAGATTCCAGGATTACTTATCCAAAAAAGTTTCGTGAATCAATTCGCACAATTAAGCTACAGGGTGAGGCTTACTTCGATGTAATGCATGATGCTGCAAGGCCTTTTATCATCCAGACGCAAAATGCTGAAATCAAAGTTCTTGGTACATCATTTAATGTTTTTTGTGATGACAGGAATGCCCGGGTAGAGGTTTTTGTTGAAACCGGAAAAGTACAGGTTACACCAACAGACCAAACCTATGAATCTCTGATTCTTGAACCCGGATATATCGGAATCGTTTCTGAACAACAAGCAGAAATGACGGTTAATAAAGATAAGAACTATCTTGCCTGGAAAACAGGTAACATCGTTTTTAAAGAAGCAGATCTAAAAGAAGTTGTTAAAACACTGAACAAAATCTATGATGTGAATATTAAACTAAATAACGACATTACAAACTGTCGTTTTACATCCACATTCTCAAATCAAAATCTGGATGTTGTTTTGGATGTTATATGTACCACGTTCAATTTGAAAATGAACAGATACGAAAACCAAATCCTTCTTTCGGGTGAAGGGTGCTGATACTGGTATAAAAATTGTGAAAATTCAGGTGTAGTATTATTTTCATGAAAAACACTCTGGCAAAAAATATCATTTGTCTCTTTATAATTATCGGTTTTATCCAAATCCGCTGGGGACTTTATGTCCATGGGCAGGACAGCATATTTTTTCAACGTCTGGATCTATCTGAAGAACAGATTTCGGTATACGATGCGTTGAATCACATAAGCGATCGCATTAATTACAATTTTTCATACAATGCCGGTATTATAGAGGGCGACAAAAATGTAACCCTTCGGGCTGACAATAAGCCATTGATTTATTTGCTGAATGACATACTTCAGGATGAAAGCCTGGTGTATAAAATAATGGACAACCAGATTGTAATTTACCGGCCGCAAGACCCTCTTGAGTTTGCAAGGATGATCGAATCGGAAGCGGAAATGCCATATTTTAAGGAGGTGCGGGGAACGATCATTGAAAAAGGATCCGGTGACCCCGTTCCATATGCCAGTGTAAGCATTGTTGGTGAAAACCTCGGCACCATTTCCAATGCTGATGGTAACTTTGTATTGAAGGTTCCGGGATATTTTCATGATGATACCCTGGGTTTTTCCAGCATGGGATTTAAAACCCTTACCCTTCCTGTTCAAAAAATTGATAGTTCGAGCTTAATGGTCGAACTATCCATGGACTTTATTCCGATTCAGGAAGTCATTATCCGCAAAACAGACCCGGTTCACCTGATTAAATCTGCACTCAGTAAAATCGATAATAATTATTCCCTTAAACCTTCCATTTACACAACGTTTTACAGGGAATCGGTAAAAAAGAATGATGACTTTATTGCTATCTCCGAGGCAGTCCTTCAAATTTACAAAGCACCGTATGACAATGCCTACGAGAATGATCAGATAAAAGTCTATAAAAGTCGGAAAACAATTAGTGCTGAGAAACTTGATACGGTAATTCTCAAACTTAAAGGTGGTTTAAATACAAGCTTGATGCTGGATATAGTAAAAAACCCGGCTGATTTTCTACAGGAAAAATATTTTAAGTTTTATAATTATAACATGGCCGACATTGTTTATTACAATGATCACCCTACCTATGTTATAGAATTCGACCAGAAGGAGTCTGTGAACTATCCGTTTTTTAAAGGCCGGTTATATATCGATGTTGAATCTCTGGCCATCAGAGGTGCTGATTTTCATCTGAGCCCCAGAGGAATTCACAAGGCCGCAGAAGTAATGGTATTGAAAAAATCGCGAAAAATGAAAGTGAAGCCTGTCAATGCCAAATACATGGTGAATTACCGGAAAATTAACGGAAAATTTTACCTGAACCACATCCGGTTCGAAACAAGATTTAAAGTTCGAATGAAAAGAAAACTGTTCAGCTCTGAATTTCATACAATTACTGAAATGGCCATAAACAATATGGACCATGAAAATGTAAAACGGTTCAAATTCAAAGAAACGGTCAGATCAAAGGATATTTTTCAAGATAAAGATTTTGAGTATGACCCGGTTTTTTGGGGCAAATTCAACTACCTGAAACCTGATATCCCTATTAAAGATGCGATGGGTAAACTTAATCGTGTTCTTGTCAACCATTTAAATATGACTGATGACCTTCCATAAAAAATAAAAAGTGCCTCTTCTGTTTTCCTGACATTTGCACTTTTTAATGGCAACCGATTGCATTCTATAAAATACAGACCAACCAGCGTTTCAAATTTTATCAATGTGTATAATTCATAAGAGTTTGGCTTCGCTGAGCTCCCTACGGTAGGTTCAGAGGTTTTTGAGCGGTATCACCTGCATCAATTTTGGGTGGTAACTTGATAGGTTTGAATTCCGCAATCCCCTGTGAAATCATACACTCAACGTTATGCCCAACCAAAGATTTTTTATATATTTGGATAAAAACAACTATTCATGAAACAGACCTCCGACAAATCGGAGCAGGCTATCCGCCAATTGTCGGACAAGTTATCTGAGATAATTACTG
>CAZAMT010000294.1:0-5199 GCA_964486145.1 uncultured Bacteroidales bacterium | reverse complement strand
AAAAAAACTTTTGTTTTTATTAAAAATGATATATGTTCGCATAACCCTAACTATCAATATTTTTTCCCTGGCATTTATGAATTTCTTAATCTTCGGATAAAAAAATAACAAAAAAATCATGTCCGATGATTGTAATTAAAAAATATTTGAAATAATTTCATATTTGAGTAATTTAATTACTCAATTTGAATGATTATACAGCCGAAATCAGCCTGCTCAGACACTAAACATGGGACTGAGGAGGCGGAGCTGTAAGAAATTGTTGCATTTTTATATAAACTGCCCTATCCTTTCACAACCTGATTTGATCAATTTTCATGTTTCGTATCATTTATGCAGTGCCAGCAGTATCGTATTTCATCCACGTTGTTGAAACATGGATTTTACCAACATTGAGCGCTTTGAACCAAACCTATGCTTGATACACTGATATCATCACGTACCAGGATCAATTTATTGCTTAAATTTTTCATCAATCCACAAAGCACCTCTTACCTTCGTGGACTTGCAGAGGAATTTAAAGAAAGTACCAATGCCATCCGTATCGAGCTTAACCGGTTTGAAAACGCCGGTATGTTGGATTCCAATTACAATGGGAACCGAAAAATGTATAAGGCCAATGTAAGCCATCCGCTATACAAGGACATACGAAACATCATTTTAAAACATGTTGGTATAGACAAACTCATTGAAGAATTGGTTGAAAAACTTGGTAATCCGGAGAAAGTATACCTGTGCGGCGATTTTGCAATGGGCAAAAATTCGGAGATTATCGATATTGTAATTATCGGAGATATTAACAAAAACTACATGCTCACGTTAATTGAAAAAGTTGAACCATTGATTAAGAAACGTATCCGGTACCTTACATTTTTGCCACAAGAATTTAATATCAATGAACAGCAAAAAAAGGATTACGTGCTGATTTGGAACAAATAAGCCAAATGACTATGGAAGAACTTTGAATGGCTCATCACATTTGGTGCATAAAAAGCCTTTCATGAAAACATTTGCATCTTTGCTCTTCAGTATCTTCGCGTCAAAGAATAATTAAAATGATTTACCTTTGATTAATTAATTAAATGTACAGCTTTCAATTTGAATCCGTGCATCTCATTTTGAACAACGAAACCTGAACTTTGAACATACATAAATGAACGAATTTCAACAAAATACATCCCAGGATAGTATTGATATTAAAAAATATATCTTTAAAATCCTGTCGAACTGGTACTGGTTTGTACTTGCTGTTGGCCTGTCGGTAACCATTGCCTGGCTTGTCAACAGGTACACCGAGCCGGTTTATACGGTTACCACTACATTAATGATATCGGACAATGCCAACACCATGCAAGGCATTGAAAGCCTTATCGAAGAATTAGGGCTGTTCCGTCGCAGGCGCAGAACGGATATATTAAACGAAATAGAAATTTTGAAATCATATCAGCTTTCTTACAATACCATCAAAGAGCTGGAGGAATTTGAAATTACGTATGTTGCGGTTGGTGATATTAAAGATGCCCAGTTGTATCGTTCATCTCCATTTCGCGTACATATTGACACAACAGCATCATTCAGGTATGGCTATCCGGTGCATATTACCATTTTGAATGCCAATGAATACGAAGTATATTTAAATGAAGGCTACGACTACCGTGAGAAAGTAAAATTTGGAGAATGGTTTCGCCATTCCAGCTTTAATTTTAAATTGGAGTTTCGCAACCATCAAATTGCCAGCCAGTTTGCAGGAAACAATCCCGGTTCCATACGCAAATATTATTTTGCAGTGTCTGATTTGTTCAGCCTTTCGAACCGCTATCGGAACAAAATGAGCATCAGCCTTACCAATGAGCGCGGACGTACAGTTATGATTCGTACCAACGGCAAAAACACCGACCGTGAAGTTGATTTCCTGAACAAGCTTGGTGAGGTTTACATACGAACCGAACTGGAAGAAAAAAACCAGATAGCTGAACAGGCCATAAATTTTATTGATGAACAACTGAACGTGATGGCTGATTCGCTTGCCAAAGAGGAACTAAAACTACAAAAATTCCGACAGGAAAATGCTCTTATTGATATCTCAAAACAAAGCGAAGAATATTATGAAAAACTGAAAGGTTTGCAGGAAGAAAAAGTTGACCTGATCGTATTGAACAACTACTTTGAGCACCTGCTGGGATACCTTGATGATTTTGATGTGCAGGATCCGGAGGTAATACCCATCATCCCTACGCTTACCAGCAACATTATTAATAACAAAATCAATGAGTTTAACGATTTGATTCTTGATTTGAGCAAGATGACATACGGCTCTACCCGGTTAAGTCCCGAAGTAAGAGCCATGCGGGCTTCGCTTGCTGAGAATATCTCTATTCTTGATGAAACTATTCAAAAAACCTATGAATTTAACAATCAGCGCATCGGCGAAATAGATCGTAAAATGGCACTGTTGGAAGAAGACCTGAAAGATGTACCGGCCAAGGAGCGTGCCTACCTCAATATTCAGCGCAAATACACCCTGAGTGATAACCTGTATACATTTTTACTTGAGAAACGTGCGGAGGCTGGTATTGCCAAAGCATCCAATGTAGCAGGAAATCAGGTTTTGGATAAAGCCCGGTCACAAAGCGCGTATAAAATATCACCCAAAACTCAAAATAACTATACCATGGCATTGCTATTGGGTTTTGGAATACCGCTGGGATTAATTTTCCTTCTTGATTTTTTCAATACCAAAATTACCAGTCGCGAGGATGTTGAGAAACGTACTTCGCTGCCCATTATTGGTACCATTGGACATAACCACCGGGATACAAACGTGCCGGTACTGGATCATCCAAAATCGGTGATTGCTGAAAATTTCCGTGCCCTGCGCACCAATTTACAATACGTAACCAGTAGCAAAGAAAAAAATGTTATCCTGGTAACTTCAACCATCAGCGGTGAGGGAAAAACGTTTTGCTCCATCAACCTGGCTGTTATCCTGGCTGCTTCCAACAAAAAAACGCTGCTTGTAAGCCTTGACCTGCGAAAACCGAAAATCCACAAATTCTTTGGTCTCGAAAATGAAGTTGGGTTAAGTACTTTTTTGATCAATAAAACATCATTGCAGGATGCCATTATTCAAACCAAATTTGAGAATTTGTATATAGCCACGGCAGGTCCTATTCCGCCAAATCCGGCCGAACTACTTGAGACACCCGAAATGGCCGGTTTTTTTCAAAAGGTTCGTAAACAATTTGATTTTATCATCGTGGATACCCCGCCACTTGCTATTGTTTCGGATGCTCTGCATATTGCTCATTTTGTGGATACAAATTTGTTTGTGATTCGTCAAAAATATTCTAATCGCGAGGTATTGCGCCTGGTAAATGAAATGAACGAAACCAAAAAAATGAAACATATCAATCTGATAATCAATGACATTTCAAAGCCAAGGGGATACGGGTACAATTACAGTTACGGCTACGGGTATGGTTATGGGTATGGTTATGGATATAATGAAGGTTATTATGAGGAAGAAGCCGGAAGTAAAAATAAATTCTTTCGATCTGTTTTAAGGCGATTCAAAAGTAAATCGTGACAGTGAGTTTCACTTTTTCAATGTAAAACCTGATTTTTCATTTGAAGTATTGTCTTCTTGTTTTTTTCACTGGATAATATCCAAACATAAATATTAATAATTCAATCGTCACTTATCATGTCAAACTGGGATCTTGTAATAAAGCCGCAGCGGCACCTGCTCGAAATTAACTGGAAGGATATATGGCGCTACCGCGACCTGCTTCGCATGTTCGTTAAGCGCGATGTGGTAACCGTATACAAACAAACCATCCTTGGACCTGTTTGGTATGTGGTACAACCCATTTTAACCACGGCCATTTATATACTCGTTTTTGGTCGTATCGCGAATATTTCGTCAGACGGACTTCCACGTGTACTGTTCTATCTGTCAGGGATAACCATATGGAATTATTTTTCAGAAAGTTTCACTACTACTTCAAAAACCTTCTTTGAAAACCAGAACATTTTCGGCAAAGTATATTTCCCGAGGCTTATTATGCCATTATCAAAAATTACCTCCGGATTAATTAAGTTTGGTATTCAGTTTGGCTTTTTTTTATGTGTGTATTTCTATTTCATTATCAGTGGCAATGAGTCCATACAGGCACAATGGCAGGTTGCCCTGATTCCATTTTATGTACTGTTGATGGCCGGTCTCGGGCTGGGATTTGGCATCATTTTCACCTCTCTAACAGCAAAATACCGCGACCTCAATTTTCTCATCCAGTTTGGTGTTCAGCTACTGATGTATGCCACACCGGTAATTTATCCGATTTCAACCATCCCTGAGAAATACAGGATTTACATTCTGGCAAATCCAATGTCGCACATCCTGGAGGCTTTTAAATTCAGCTTACTGGGTGCGGGAACATTTAGCTGGCAGGGCCTGGCCTACAGCTTTGGCTTTATGGTAGTGGTATTGTTTTCAGGCATTATTATTTTCAATAAAACAGAAAAAACCTTTATGGATACTATTTAATTAAATTACAGTTGTTACATGGAAAGAATTACCATAGATCCAAATATTTGCCATGGAAAACCTTGCATAAGAGGAATGAGATGGCCGGTAGAAGTAATTCCGGACTTATTGGGTTCGGGGATGACTACTGAACAAATAACTGAGGATCATCCTGAACCCGAAAAGGAAGATATTCCCGCAAGTATTAAGTTCGCAAAATCATATTTAGCTGCCCGGTCAATTCAAGATGTAGCATAATGAAGTTTCTCCTTGACGTGCATATGTCTTATAAATTAGGAAAAGAATTAGAAAAACATGGTTATGAAACCGTACGTGTGAATACCATCCTTGATAAATGGTATACCGATGACATTACTATTGCTGGTTTCGCAGATAAAGAGAACTACGCAGTTCTCACTAAGGACGCTGATTTCAGAAATAGTTATTTGATAAAAAAATTTGTCCTTCGCTCGAAAAGGTTAACATTGCCTACATGATATCAGGCAGCCTGGCATTAAACCATTACGTTAAACCCCGAATGACGGTTGATTTGGATCTGATTGTTGAGCTAACCAACGCCAACAAGGAATCATTCACAAATCTGTTTGATGATAATTACTACATAGATGAATCTGCCGTTAACGATGAAATTGCGCGACAAGGAATGTTTAATG
>CAZAMT010000293.1:0-5204 GCA_964486145.1 uncultured Bacteroidales bacterium | reverse complement strand
GCCTCCTTTAATATTCACACACCTATTTAACATAATATAAATTATAGGACATTAAGTTTGCTATTTTTTATCCCTTTTTTTCTAATGTCTGCCGTTTACTTCCCGTAAATTCTATTATAATAATCCACTTTTTTGAATCATTCATTAATAAATTTTAATCGTTCATTGTTGATTATTTTCACTTAATAAAAATTAAACAGCATATTTATTTTTTTCAAATAATATTATTTACTATTGTTTATAATATACAGACATTATTGGCAAAAATTTACTCAATATAAGTTTATTGCACTATACTACAGCAAAAAACAGCAACTGCTTTTATATCAGTTTTGATTAATAAAAGCTTTAAATGGTTTAATATACATTCGTTCCTCATGCTCGTTTAAGGATTTATCTAATACGTCACTTTTTAAAGATTACGAGCAAGCTTTCAAAATGCTAACAATTCTGACAAAATGAATAAGACACTAAAAACCTTAAGTTGTTCTATTCTCATTTTAACATTCCTGTGCTTGTTTGCATTTAGTGTCCGGCACGTTTTTTCGGGAGGTGAACGTTTGGGGTTTTTAACTGAACCTTTAAAAGCATTTTCAGGCTTTCCCAAAACTGTATACAACGTTCTAACCAGCAAAGAAATTAAAGGAATTTCTTTAACATATACATTGAAAGATACCACTTACGACGAAATGAATAAAATTAATTATGATGTCTTTGGTTTGAACTCTTTTTATGACAACGAAAAAGATCAGTGGGAAATTAAATTATTTAACTTTCGTGATGACGTAGTACATTATTCATGGATTTTACAAAAAAACGATTACTACGAGACCAAAGGCAGGTTGTTTAAAAATGCCAGAATAAAAAACCCTATATTACTGCCAAACCGATCGCTCATTGCTGTTTGTGTTGAAACAAAAAACTTATATTGCCTTGATGCAGAATCAAACATTGTTTGGCATAATACTTCAAAAAACTTTCATCACGCGTTAAATTTATCACCTGATAGCAATGTATGGGCATGCACATCCGAATATAGAGCATTTATACCTGACAAAAGACGACCGGAAAATATTTATTACAGAGATGACTTTTTAACAAAAATTGATGTACAAACAGGCGAAATTCTTTATGATAAAAGCATTTCCGATATTTTGATTGAAAATGAACATGAAAACTTTCTCTATGGATTTTCAAACACCGTGGATCCTCTGGATAAAATTGATCCATTACATTTAAATGATATCCAACCGGTGTATACGAATGGACCCTTCTGGAAAAAGGGAGATGTGTTTTTGAGTTTAAGGCACAAATCTCTAATTATTCATTACAGACCCAGAACAAATAAGATTATCAGGATGGTTCATGGTCCTTTTTTGTTTCAACACGATGTTGATATTATTTCAGATCATGAGATTTCGATTTTTAATAACAATACTACCAACATTGGAAAGTATAATCTTGAAGATCATGTAAAATTATCATTACAAGTCAAAGATACCCTGGCCCACTCGAAAATTATTGTTTATAATTACAAAGATTCGACCTTTCAAACTCTCTATGAAGAGCAGTTTATAAGAGAAGATATTTTTTCTCGTACGGAAGGTTCATATGAATTTTTATCTACCGGAGATATTTGCGTTGAAAGTCAAAATGATGCTAAGGTTTATATTATGAATAATGATGAAATACTGTTAAAAAAACAATTCCACACAAATAAAGAGCATCTGGTACATTTACCAAATTGGATAAGAATTTACGAAAACATAAACTTTTAAACCATGCAATCTATATTACTCTATGTAGGACCCGGACTTGGCGTTGCCACCATCATTATTGTAGTTATCGTTTTACTGATTATATTAGCCAGTGCAGGGATGTTAATATGGCAGCCAATAAAAAACTTATTGAGGAAAACCCGTAATTTATTTAGTCAAACCAAATAGTTGATGTATTATATACTTTTATTTCTAACCGTATCGCTAATTTCCGTTGGTTTACTCGTTTTAAAGAAACCATTTTTTTCCTTTGCGTATGCTACCTCCGTGCTATTGAACAGCATGCTGGAGTCAAACCTTGATGAAGAATACAAACAAAAACAACATTTAAGAAGTTTAGGTAAAATGTTACCAACTTTCGGATTGTTGCTGGCTTTAATCATAGCTGTAATTATTATCGCTTTGACTCCCATGTTATTATATTTAGAAATCGAATCAAAAACCGTTCAGGAAATAGATACGTCATCATTTTATTTTTATTCAAGCATGATTCTTGGCAGTGTGGTTCTTTTTGTATTTCCATCAAAGCACAAAAACAGGGATTATTCCGGTTGGTCGAAACTTCTTCATAAAATGTTGCTCGACAATTACAATATTTCAAAATCACTGTTCAACCTTGAAAATCGTTTATACAGAAAAAAACTACAATCCCAACCCGGTAATTTTATTATCGTAACAGGATTAGCACGCGGAGGCACTACAGCATTAACCAATTTATTATTCGAATCAAATAAATTTTATTCTCTTTCATATGACAATATGCCTTTTCTGTTATCGGTAAATCTTTGGAAAAAATTTTACCATCCAAAGAAGAATAAATTAAAGCAAAGGGCGCACGGAGATAATATCATGTTCGGTTATAAAACCATTGAAGCACTGGAAGAATATTTCTTCAAAGTGTTTTTAAACGACGGATTCATTTCCAGTGATAAATTAATAGAGCACGACATCAATGAAGATACGTATAAAGCATACCTAACCTACCAGCAGCTTATCGGGATGCAGAATAAAGAACAGACTTACCTGGCTAAGAACAATAACCTGATATTGAGATATAAATCATTAAGAAAATTTAATCCACAGTTTAAAATAATACTCATATTCAGGTCACCCCTCGCTCATGCTTATTCACTTTTAAATCAACATAAACGTTTCTCGAAATTACATCATAAAGATCCATTTACCCTTGAATACATGAACTGGCTTGGCCACCATGAATTCGGGCTTAATCATAAAGCATTTGATTTAAACTTAATGGAGGTTCGCAATAACTATGATAAATCATCCATTCATTACTGGTTAGCCGTATGGATAAGCTACTATACTTATATCTTGCATATGATTGATGATGATCCTGAAATATATTTAATTGATTACACTGATTTGTGTAAAAGCCCCAGGGAACTGCTCTTAACTTTAGGTATAAAATTAAATATGGATTTGAATTTAGAGCAGCGTAATCCATATGAAGAACGTGAATTGCCTGAATTTGATATTGAAGTATGTCTCAAGCAGGAAGCGGATAGATTATTTAATGAACTAAAAGAGCGTAAGATAGTAGTTTCATAATAGTCTATTTAACATAATTATTAGGTTCATTAGGCTCAGAATGCTTTTGCTTACCGTTTACCAGTGTAAAAAGTAAAAATGCAATTGGACCGAGAACCAAAAATATTAAATTGGTAAACGTATGAGCTATCAATGCAAATACCATCCCGGCATCTTCCTGGATGCCCAGCAATAACAAGCACTGAATAACCACAAAGTGCCAGGCGCCCATACCTGCTTGTATGGGAAGTAGAAATGCAAGTGTGGACAATCCAAAGGTAAATGCAGCCGCTCCAAATCCAAGATGGTCGGTTGGTTTAAATGCAAAAAATACGACGTACAACATCATCAACCATAAAAAATAAATCAAAAACGTATATCCAATGTACTTTGCTGTACCGTCTATTTTCATAACGGCTCTAAATCCGGTCAGAAAATCATGCTTCAGTCGGGCAAGTTTTTCTTTAAACTTATTAAAAATACCAAAATAGTATAACACAAAAAATAAACCCATAATAGCCACAACAATTGCTGCAGTCACTAAATATTTTGAGGTTTTTATATCCAACTCAAATCCAGGCATTTGAAGTAGGTCCTCTATTCTTGGAAATTGCCAAATAAGCAATACCACAAACAAAACAATCAGTGCTGAAAGGTCTGTAATTCTCTCAATAACTACTGTTCCTATTAATTTGGCAAAAGGTATTTTTTCATATTTAGCCACCACTCCTCCCCTCGCGATTTCACCTCCTCGCGGGATTAATATATTGGTAAAACTTAATACAAGCACCGCTAAAAATAAATTCAGGGTTTTCGGCTTATAATTCATCGGGGTGATGAGCATCTTCCAGCGCTTGGCAATAATGTACTGACTGGCGAGATTAATTCCTATTGATGCAAATATCCAAATCGGTTTTATTTTCTGAAATTGATTCTTAAGCTCCGGTATATCCAAATCCTGGTACAAATACCAAAAAGCTGCAATCCCAATGGTAAAAAAGATTACAGACCGGATCAATTTATTTCTATTAACAGATACCAATTTCATCATAAATTCCCTCTACAGGAATATTGTCATCAATTCTGATAGAAAAACGAATTACAATTCCCTTTTGTTTTCATTCTTGAAAAAGGTTCTGATCCGTTCATTCAGTTCTTTTTGCATTTCAATCAAGCGAGTTTTCATTAAGTCATTTTGGGTGTTAAATGAATACTCAATGCGTTTTGTAATAAGATCATAATTTTTAAGAAGTGTTTGCGCAATCTCCTGACCTTCACTAAGTAGCTCAACAGTGGCCTTAACGGCACTTGTTTTTTTATATTTTGTTGGATGCGTTAAACCATCCATAATTATGTATTTTATACGTTTGCCGTGAGCTTTAAAGTACAGGTTGATGTAAGTTTCAACGCCAAATGAAATTTCCCGGATATCATCAAGAATAGGCACAATATCTTTTTTATGTAACGCGCGCTCTCCAGTTAAACCTTTAAATGGATTAACCCTGTAATCTATCAATGTTTCAGATGGTTGACCGAGTATCATATCTGCTTCATCAGAATACAAAGGCTCAAGTATTTTTTCAAAATGTTCCTTTTTTATTCCTGTTACATCAGCATCAAAAAACAGGATAATATCATGAGATGCTTCTTCCACACCTTTTGCCATGGCATAACTTTTACCCTGGTTTTCATCCATTTTTACATACCTGAAATCCAGCGATTTATTCAAATCCATTACGAGCTTTTGTGTATCATCTGTTGAACCATCATCAATCACCAGTATCTCACTATTCGGATTGTATTCCACACAAGCTTTGATTACGTCTTCAATGGTTGTTTCTTCATTGAAAACACAAATAACGATGCTTACTTTTTTTT